>JAQVGK010000053.1 GCA_028696755.1 Bacteroidales bacterium
ATCTACGAGGCGCGGGATATCGACCAGCGCCTGGGCTCGCAGGAGAAGATCGACGCCTGGTTCGAGGCCAAGACTCGCGGCCTCAACGACTGGCAGAAGGAAGACAACTGCCATAATAATCAAAGTAAATAGCGTAAAATCGGCAAATTCGGTAAAGTGCAGTAGTAATAATCCTACGTAGCTCAGTGGCGGACCAGGCAATACTGGAGCAATGCATCCAACTATCCCAGCAAGGATAAATATAGATCCTATTATTATAAGTGCAATATCCATTATCTAATTTCTTCTTTTAATCGTTTTGCAACTTCTGCATCAATATCAGCTTTTGTAATTTCAATTGCTAGATAAGATTTAAACATTCCTTTTCTTTCAACAGTTCTGGAGCAGATAATGTTTATGTTAGTGAGTATTGTTTTTCGTGCAGTGGTTATTTTTGCTTCAAAATCGGGGTCTGCCAAAAAAGTTTGATGGTTGTATTTACTCAGAATGTAGTTGTCGACCTCAACTGCGATTTCTTGCTTTGCATTTAGCAATGCTTTTTCTTCGGCATATTGCTGATTTGTGCTACTTGCCTCTGCGTATTTCCTAAAAACCAAATCATCACTTTCGTTGTCGCGACAGTAGTAAGAATCAATTATACTGCACGAAGCTGCAAAACATGTGACGAGAAGTATTATAATAAATCGTTTCATTTTGTAAAGATAAGGTTTTTGCAAATATGTCGAACATTGTGTTGGTTAAAATTTAAATTAGTTGCGATGTGCTGCGGTGGTTCTATGCGAGCTCGCATGCTCGATTAGCTTCAGTTCGATTTCGCTCATTGTATCGCCCTGAGCTCGTAAGCTCGGTTGTCCTAATGTGTATCCGCTAACGCGGAATCGGATTGCATTGGAACAAATTCTCTATGGATATATATGTTTTACGGACAATAACCATAGCGAATTTTGGATTGCTAGCACCTAACATCGACCACAACTTTTACATACTAAATCCTCTAAGCGCAGCGTCTACGGAGCTCAAAAAAATACAATCAGCGTTAGACCATATTTGATTTCAAGAAGGTATTAGTCTAAGCTCGATTGTCCTAATGTGTATCCACTAACGCGGAATCGGATTGCATTTGAACAAATTCTCTATGGATATATATGTTTTACGGACAATAACCATAGCGAATTTTGGATTGCTAGCACCTAACATCGACCACAACTTTCACATACTAAATCCTCTTAATATTAGAAGCTTCAACCCATCCCTCTTTACCATCAGCGAGTTTTATTTCGGCCCAGTCGTTTAGCGTGTCGGTAATTTCAACTGTCATACCCTCGCTAATCTCGAAAAGATTTGTTCCCTCTGCAGATGGCGACGACTTTACCATAGACGCCTCGAAAACCACAGCACACTTGCTATTTACGATATTGTTAGCTTGAATTTTTGAGAATATTCCAAATATCGCCGAAATTACCAGCAGACTTATGCCCGAAATAAAGCCGGTTTTGCGAATTAAAATTTTAGAAGAAAAAAGGTACAAGCCAGCTCCTGTAAGACATAAAACAAATGCTATAAGTG
Organism: Bacteroidales bacterium; assembly: GCA_028696755.1. The sequence goes on from JAQVGK010000053.1 coordinate 1,567, forward strand.
ATAGAATTAGCCAATTGTCGGAATTTAAGGTTGATAATACTCCGTTAAACCACTTTTTGTAAAACGCTTCGGGGAGATCTTCCGTTTTTGTTTTAACTGCTGCATTTGCTACTTTTAAATTGTGTGCAATGTCTGCATCCGCAGGATTAAGCGAATATGCTTTTTGAAAATAGTAAACTGCATTTGCAATATCTCCATTATTATAACAGCAATTCCCTAAGTTAAAATACAGTTCTGCAGAAGAGTAACCCATTTTCTGAATGCTGTCGTAAAGAGTATATGCCGTATAATAATCATTTTTTAGATAACAATTAAGTGCTGAGTCCTGCAAGCTTTTAGTATTTGCCTGAGCTAAAACAGAAAAAGACAATATTGCCAAAAGAGTAATTAAAGTTTTTTTCATGTTTATCAGATTTTTTGTTCAAGTTTTTCAATAATTTCAACTGCCTCGGTGTAAATTGTTTCAAAAGCAAATTCGGGTGATGATGGCGCGAAATGTGCGAATTCGCATTTATCGATTAAAGCTATAAAATTGTCGGATAATTCAGAGTCGATATTGCTGTTTACAAACGCTTGCACAATTTTGTCTTTGCTAAGTTCCGAAACAGGAACAGCGAACCTGTCGCTCGCATAACCCCAAAGCGCTGTGATTATTTCTTTATAAAAACCAGCTTTATCATTTTGTTGCATTAGTTTTCGAGCTTTTTTCAATCGTTTGCGCGATGTTTTGCCGGCCATTTTTACTTTTAGAGCAGCAATATTAGCATTTTCTTTAATTTTCTTTCTTAAAAGCACTGCAATTACAGCAAAAACCAATAGAGGAATAAAGTATAATATCCAAACATAGCCTTTCGAACTTAGAGGTTTGTAATCTTTAACTAGATTAAGATTGTCTTTTTTTACAAACCTGATATCCTCGTTCCCAATGTATTCAACTGTTTTTTGTGAGTAGTTATAATCTGTTTCTCCAAAATTTGTATCATTTGCATCTTTTCTGACAGCAAGAGTGATTTCATCAGTTGTAAGTGTTTTGTATTGTTTAGAGGAAGAATCGAAATAAACAAAATTAAGCTTCCCTATTTTGAATTTTCCAGGATAACGTGTTATTACCGTGAACTCCCATGTTTTTGATCCACTTGTTCCTGCCGTTGAAGAACTTAAATTTTGAGATGCTACAGGTTCGTAAATTTCAAACTCTTTGGGCCAAATAATTTCAGGGCATTCTATCATGTTAAAATTGCCAGTTCCACTTATTGTAAATTTAAAGCTTACAGCATCATTCACATTAACAGTATCTTCGTTTTGAGCCATTTTTACTGTAAAATTGCCAATTGCTCCAGTGAAAGCATCGGGTGCTGTTGGTAAGCTTTTTACGGTAACATTTATTGCAGATGATTTAATCCTTCGCTCTACATTTTCGTAATATGAGAAAAATTGAGCATAAACATTATTGCCTCCCGAAACTGGCTGTCGAACTTGACAATTAACTTCGCAGGGTTCAATAGTTACATTGCCAGTTACACGTGGATACAACAAATATCTTCTTATCAATGCAACATTATATGTGATACCATTATATGTTTCTCGAGAAAAATTTAATCGGGTTGCCGATTCAAGTTCCTCAACATAAAACGAATCAAATGATGGAAATTTTATGTCGTCAACACCAGTAAGATCAACTTTTGTGTAGAGTTTTACCGTAACATTTATTGGTTCTCCTTTGTAAACTGTGGTTTTGTCTGGGATTACCCGGATAAATAAATCTTCGTTTGTGATTTCTTTTGGAGTATTATTAACTTGAGGCTGTTGTTGGTTGTAAAAATCTGCAAACGGATCGAAATAATTTTGTCTTCGATTGTTTTGCGTTTGAACCGGATCTTTTTGAACTTCGATTGTAACAGTATTTGATGAGTATTGCTTTCCATCAACTGTTATTGTGGCGGCAGAAATTGTAAATTTTCCAGTGTTTTGCGCTTGAAAGACATATGTGTAGCCGTACGAAACGCTTGTGCTAACGCTACCATTTATTATTTGTGTATTAGAACTGCTTGAGGTCGATGGTCCATTTACAAACTTTAAACCCGTATAATCACCCAGCTTAATGTTATTACCTTTCGCATTAACTTTGTATTGAACCTGAAAGCTTTGTCCAACACCAACTTTTGCTGGTGCACTTGCAGTAAAACTAACGTTTTGTGCAATTGCTAAAAAACTAAATAAAGCTGCTGCAATAATCAGTAAAATCTTCTTCATACTTTCTAATTTCTCAATTACAAATCTACAATAATCTGAATAAAACTGCAATCTGCTTTTGGCAATTTCCGAAATTTTAACGCAATTTGCAAAAAGATGTTTTATGTCTTTCTTAAAAAAAAGTTAATGATTTAGGTGCCAATTTATTAATATTTTCTATTTTAGGCATTTCGACACTTCGATAAACTCAGTGCAGACAAGCTCAATACATCGCATGGGGCATGGGGCAATTTGTGCTGTGAGTTAGCACACTTTTATTATAAAAATTAGCACATTATTTTTATTAGCACAAATGTTATTCTCTCTACAATTCTAGCGCCATGCCCCATGCTCCATGCTCCATGCATTTTCTAATTCGTACAGTTTTCCAAAGTTATTTCACTTAACCAGCTAAATAATTACAAAAAAAGTTAATGATTGAGAGTTTTCTATTGGCATAAATTACTAATTTTAAAAATTATTTTTAACCGTGAATAATGCAGCTTAATACTCTGAAATCTATTGCTCGACTATTTGCAATTGTTGCCGATAGGAATAATGATACTGTTAAAGAAAATTACATTAAAGTATTTACTGATTTTCTTAACGAGCTTGTTGATGAAAAGTATGTAGGAGAGCTTAAAAATGAATTTGAGTTAAATTTATCTATTACCGCAACAGGATCAAGTCCTAAAAAACTCTCTTTAAACTCGGTTAAGCTAATTTCATTGCTCGAGGAACTTAAAAATAAACTTTCTGTAATAGATCGACATATTGTTATTGTATATGTTATTTTATTGACTGAGGAAACCAGCAAAAGTGAGGCTTCTACTGCGTTTATTAAAGAAGTTGCATCGAGTTTTTCGGTTCAGATTCAAGTTGTTGAGGAGATTAGAGAGTTTATCAGTAAAAGTTATCCATCAATAAATTGCGAAATAACCAAAGAAAATCTTTTGAGTGTCGACAACGGAGTTTTACTATTTAAAGTTTATAAAATTGGGTTTAAACATAACGGAATTAATATAAGGTCAAATCGGATATGTGTGTTGACAAAAGATTCTGTTCTTAGTGATGAGCAAGGTCGTAATTATTTTTATCCTGAAATCGAAGCAATTTTAAAATCTGGAAATCAGGACGCAAAAATCTGTTTATCTGTTAGGAATCTTGAGTATAAAAAGAAAGGGCACACGCTGGTTCATAAGATGTCGCTGGATATTGACAGTTCTCAGATGATTGCCGTTATCGGAAATAGTGGCAGTGGAAAGACAAGTTTTCTTAAATGCATTTCAGGTCAGACAAATGATTTTTCGGGAATAGTTCATTATAGTACAGTTGACCAAACAGGAGAACCCACGATAGCTTATGTGCCACAAGAAAATAGTTTTGTTCCAGGATTGAGCGTTGAAGAGCATTTGGTAGAAAGGTGTCGGTTTTTGCAGTTTGATTTAGTCGAATTCAAAGAAAAATGCAATTATGTTTTAGATTTTGTTGGATTAAATTCTGTTATTAATAATAAGGTATGCAAAACTGATTTTTCAATTGCTGAAATTTCTGGAGGTCAGCAAAAAAGATTATCGATTGCTACCGAGTTGCTTAGTTCTCCAGATGTGATTATTCTCGATGAGCCAACAAGTGGATTGTCGTCTGAGGACTCTTATGATATACTTAGCAAATTGAAAAAATTGAGTCTTAGTGGAAAACTAGTAATCGCATCTATTCATCAGCCTGACTTCGATCTTTTTATGATGTTCGATCAAGTTCTGATTTTTGCCGATGGTGGTTTTCCTGTTTACTATGGTGCTCCTGCAAAGGCTGCTGAATATTTTAGGGGAATTTCTGGTAGAGTTGATAAAAACAGTGATTTTGTTTTTAGTAAAAAGCCATCGGTTATTTTAAATCTTTTGTCGAATAATAAGGAAGTTGCAATTGAGGGAAATATATCAACTAATGATTTGTACGGAAAATTTGTAGAAGCATCGCCAAGTGTTGAACCTAAGGTGTTCCAAAATACTAAGAGCAGACAGTCTTTAAGCCGACTAAAATCGTTTTTATATTTCTTAGGTTTTGGTATTCGCGCCGACTTAAAGCATTTTTCAAGGTTTTTAACTTTGCTTATTGTTCCATTGATTTCTGGAGTTGTTTTGTCGGCAGTATGTCGTTTCTCGCCAGGTGATGAGTATGTGTATTTTTACAATCCGAATTTGCCAGTTTGGATATTGATTCTTCTTACAACATCGGTTTTTATTGGTCTGGCTTCGTCAGGACACGAGTTTATTTATCTTCGACAATTTTACAACACACTTCATGCAGTTTCTGGAAAAAGATTACCACATGTATCTGCTGTTTTTCTCAGATATTTTCTATTAACTGCCATTCAAACCGTGCTTTTGGTTTTACCTTCGGTTTTTATTATTGGTAGTCAATTCCATTTTGTTAGTGTGTTTTTGTTTTCTTTCGCTCTTTGTCTTTGGGGTAGCATTGCTGGATTGGTGTTATCATACATTATGAAAACAACGATGACTGTGTACTTAATAATCCCGCTGTTAATAATTCCTCAATTAGTTTTTTCTGGAGCGTTGATAAATTTTAAACATTTCAACAAAATAATTGATGCGAAATCAGACATCCCTTTAATAGCTGAAATTGTTCCAATGCGCTGGGCTGCCGAAGGGCTAATGCTCGAGTTCTACACTAACAATCCATATTCTTCGAAAATTTATGCAACGAGGTGCGAACTATACAATGCTGTTTACTATTCTGAATTTTTTCTCCCCGAGGTATTATCAATTTTTAAGGAAGATTCCACAAAAGCTGTTTTATTACTTAAAAACGAAGAATCGAAAAATGGCTTTATTGGCGATAAAATATGCAATACGAGTGACGTAAACTTATTAGTAAATTCCTATGATAATATAAAATCAAGCTGTATAGTAGTTGAGGATTCCATCTTGGCTTCATTAATAAAACCTGATGAGATAAAGTTAAAGTATTCAAATCTAGCAATTGAAAAAGTAATTGATGCATATAACTCTGGCTCATCATTCCAGTATAGTGAAGGTGGAATATCAAGAACCTACAAATCAGCATTTAAAATGCCCCAAGAAAAAAATGCAGATTATTCATATTTTACTCCATTTCGCAGTTTTGCTAATTTGGTGATAATAACCTCAAATTATAATTTGATTGTTATTTTCATGCTTTGTTTATTTAATTGCTGCTTTTTGATTTTAGCTGTTCAAATAAAATGTATGAGAAAATATGTAAATAGTGTGTCTGTGTTCGATATTGTAAGGCAATTTGCTAAATTAACATATAAGTGTTAAAATAAAGTTATAAACATTTTTGCTGTTGTAAAAAATAAATCAGTACATTTGCACTTTAAACAATGTAAAACTTAAATTTAAAGATTATGAGAAAAAGTTTATTATTATCAGTAATGGCTATCTTTCTTGTTTCGGGTGTCTTTGCTCAAAATTCATTATTTAACGTGCAAGGAAAAGTGCATCGCAACGGAAAGTTTAATAGAGTAAATTCTATTATTAGCCAAGAAAAATCAACTACATTATTGTCTGAAGATTTCTCTGGAGGAGCTCTTCCTGCAGGTTGGCAGAATGTTGATAATGCTACAGGTGGTGTTTGGGTTTTTACCAACCCAGGTGCTAGAACAATAAACACAACATCAAATGCAAACGGGTTTGCAATTTTTGATAGCGATGAACTTGGTAGCGACGGCCTTGCAGAGAATTCGGATTTGATCACTGCAGCTTTCGATTGCTCTGCTCAAACATCGGTAATTTTGTCATTCGAACATTATTTTTATGCTGGTTATAGTGGAGCAGCAGCTGTTTCTGTAAGTGGTGATAATGGAACAACATGGACAAGTGTTGGTGCTTGGGGAGCAACCTCAACTGCTAATGCTGAGTTGTTTACTTATGACATTTCATCTGTTGCTGCTGGTCAGTCTCAGGTTAAGGTAAAATGGAACTGGCAAGGTAACTATAGCTGGTATTGGGCGATTGATGATGTTATGGTATACGCTCCAAACACTAATGATTTAGAAGTTGTTAGTGCAGCCCCTGCTTTTGTTCAGTCTGGTACATCAGTTTTTCCTTCTGTTACTGTTTTAAATATTGGCGCAGCAGTGCAAAATGACTTTGATATTACTGTTGTGATTAATGATGGTTCTAGCGATGTTTACAGTTCTACTTTGAATGTAACTGGAGCAGCGCTTGGTTCCTTTGCTGAGCAAATGTTTTCAATGACAAGCGAATGGACAACGCCTGCAAATGGAGCTTATACAATGACCTCAACTGTAACGCTAGCTGGTGATGAAGATGTTTCAAACAATCAGATCATTACAAATTGCAATGTTGTTGATTTAATTACTTCTTATGCTATCAATGGTGAAGCGGGAACTTTTGAATCTGTTGTGATACCTACTGGTACTGTAACTGAAATCTCTACTATTGATGTGACAAATTTCCCAATGGCGATGGAATATGCTGCTGGCGAATATTATTTTATACGTAATAGCCCTGCAGAACTTTATACAATTAACATTGCTGATGGCTCTTCGCAGCTAATTTCAACAATATCTGGCATGACTGGTACTCCAACGGCTCTAGCTTACAACTGGGACAACTCAAGTATGTATATTATGTTTTTGGATGGGACTAATGCTCCTCATTTAGGAACTATTGATTTAGCAACTGGTATTGCTACTGAAATTGGTGTTGGAACAGGTATGGTAATTGCCATGGATTTTGCAAACGACGGAACTCTTTATGCAACAACCTTAGAAGATTTACTTGTTTCTATTGATATTACAACTGGAGCTGCTACAACTGTCGGTAACCTTGGAATTGATATTAATTATGGACAGGATATTTCATATGATATTAACTCTGGAGTACTTTATGGTATTGTTTATGGTGATCAAATTGGCCTCGCTTCTTTTGATCTTACAACTGGTGCTGCAACTGTAATCGCTCCTTTAACTGAGCAATATGCATGTTTCGTGATTCCTTTCTTAGTAGGACCACAACTTGTTGAAGTTGCCCCTGCTGTTGATGCTGTTGATGTAGCGATTGATGCAACAGTTTCTGTTACTTTTAATGTTGATATTACCGAAGTTGACTTTGCTGGTATAACTATTACTCCTGATCCAGGAAATGTTGTTGCTTCTATTGTTGACAATGTTTTAACTTTAGCTCACGATGATTTTGATTTCAATACAGAATATACTGTTTTAGTTCCTGCAGGTGCTGTTTCTGACGGTACTGATGATCTTGCTTATGATGTTGAATGGTCGTTTACTACAGCTCTTGATCCTGCTGCTTGTAATGATCCTTCTGATATTGTTATTTCTGGTATCGAAGAATATGAAGCAACTGTGGCTTGGACAGAGAATGGTATTGCTACTCAATGGATTGTTGTTTATGGTCCAGCAGGTTTCGATCCAATGACAGAAGGTGACCAAGTAACTGTTGATGTTACTACTGCAACTTTAACTGGATTAGAGGATGATACTGATTACGAAGTATATGTTCAGGCTGTTTGTGGAGCTGAAACTAGTGGTTGGGCTGGACCAGCTGCTTTTACAACTCTACTTTACTGCGATGCAGTTACTGCTCTTCCATTTACCGAAGACTTTGAAAGTGGAGTATTCCCACCTGCTTGCTGGAATGTAATTAATACTAACCCAACTGCTAACTGGCACGAAGGTACAAGTGAAACTGGCTTTGGTGCAGAAGTTGTTTACGAAGATGCTGAAATGATGGACGAATGGCTCATTAGCCCAACAATGGATTTGTCAGCTGCTTCTGGTGATTTATATGTTTCTTTCGATTTTATGACTAGTTACTATTGGTTAGTGGATCCTAACGATGGTGCTGATTTAATGTTGAAAGTGTCTATCGATGGTGGTTCAACTTGGACTGAATTATGGAACGAAGAAGATTACGGAACTTTTGAAAGCTTTACTTGGTATCCAGTATTTGTTGCATTTACTGCATATGCTGGTGAATCAGATGTGAAAATTGCTTTCCACTACAATGGTAGCGATGGAGCACAGACAATGGTTGATAATATTGTTGTAGATTTTGGTACCAATGTTGAAAACGAAGTTATCAATGCTGTTTCTGTATATCCAAATCCTTCTAACGGTGTTGTAAATATCGCTGTTACTGAAAACTCAGTAGTTTCTGTAATGGATGTTGCTGGTAGAACAGTTGCAATGTACAATGTTAATGCTAACGAAGAAGTTTCTTTCACTCAGTCTGCAGGTATGTACATCGTTAAAGTTGAAAGCAACGGTAAAGTTTCAACTCACAAACTTGTTATTGAATAATAACTGCTAATATTTCTTAAAAAGAGGTCTTAGGGCCTCTTTTTTTTTGCCTTATAATTACATATTTTTGCAGAAAAATTTAAAATGAAGAAATTATTTGTTGCCATTCTGTACATGTTCTTTTTTACAGTAATGTATTCTCAAAACAGAGATTTGCTTATCGACCATACCGAACTACTTAACAACACAGGATTCTTTTCTTCAAAAACCGATACTCACATTGTAGATGGAGAAAAGCAATTAATTTTCGAGTTTTCGTCTGTTACTGAGGAGTACATTATCAGAGTTTATCCTGCCGAAAAATATAAATCATACAAATTTGGCTTTAATTCTACCAGCGATTATGAGGTAATTGACTCAGTTTATTTAATCAACGATTCATATTATCAGACAAGATTGAAATTTAAAAAAATCATTGACAATCCTCAATTAAGCATTCTTGTTAGTGCTATAAGTCCTGAAGGAAGAACTTTGATCACTGAGATAAAGCTTTTTCCTGTCGCGGTAATGGATTTTGGCTTTGTTAAAAAACCAGAAGATATGTTTATCGGTGAAGAAAGTTTTATCGATTTATACACAAATCTTTCATCAAACATTGTTTTATCTGGAAGCTGGAATACTGAGTACCCACTAAATACAAGAATCGTAAATAACAAAGGGAGTGTTGCTGTTAATGTTAATGCAACACAAACAGGAAATATGAAAGTTCCAGTTAGTCTCAAACTTAAGAGGCCGATTCGCGATTCGCTCGGCAATCTTAAATATGAATTAGGGCCTCTTGAGCTTGATTTTAATGTTAAAAGTAGCCGACTAGCATTTCTTAATTCCGATATAAAAGATGTGAGTATTGATGAAAAAAACAGATATGATGGTGTCGAAATTCAAATTGATAACCATTCGCAGTTGCAAATGCAAAAGACTTATCGAATCGAGAATTCCGAAGAGGCTGGTGGAGTGCTAATAGCTGAATTATTTACTAAAACACGTCTAACAAATAACAAAGTTTTATGTGTTTTACGAACTTATAATTATCACTCTCAGTCCGACGGATTTCTTTACCTCAAAGATGGTGACAATGCGAAGTTTATCACAAATTTTTCAGTTATTCCATTAACAAAAATTGAGTCGGTAAATGTCATGCGTCAAGGAGGCACCTGGATTGAGTCAAATGTAGTTTATCCTGGAGAAGAAATACTAGTTAGAATTGAGGGACAATCGCTTTCTAAAGCAAAATTTTCGATCGAAGATTTAATTATTTCGACAGGAGATACGCTGGCAAATCGGAATGATGTTGTGGAGCTTAAAGCGAAAGTGCCAATTGATGCAAGAAAGAAAAACCCAGCGATTTTGATAAATAATCAACCATCAGGCAAATCGTTAAATATTACCGAATACGAAATAATTCGGCCATTAGATTACATTATGATTGATTATGGTAATTGTCCAAAAAATCTTCTCGATTATACTGGTCCAGAGTTTACTCCAAACAGTATAAAGGACATCGTAATTACTTTCGATAACGAGAAAATTGATTCGGATGGTGTTTTGCATG
>JAQVGK010000561.1 GCA_028696755.1 Bacteroidales bacterium
CAACAAAATATTGTCAAAATAAGTTAGAGTTTTTACAGAATTTTAGTGAATATTTGAAATATTAGGATGAAATTCCATAAAAAAAATTACCTGTCTTAACATTTTTTGTAATTTGCGGATTTAAGGAAGTATAATTCCAAATTTCGAGGGCAAAATGATTAAAAATGCCTGTAATAACTCCGACAACAACGAGAGCGATACCAGCTTTGACTCCTGTCCTAATTTTACTCATCTTCTTCTTCCTCCTTTTTCTCGTTTTCTTTCTCCAGTTTCTTTTCTTCCTTATCCTGCAATTTCATTTCTTCTATTTCGGCTTTTTCGAGTGCTTTAGCTTGGCTTATTGAGTCTGCAACGAATTGTTTCTGCAATTTCACCAATTTTATCGAATCTGCTGCAATTTCCTTTTCGGATTTAATTACTTTTTCGCATACGCAGCGAAATCCTACCCAATTTTGTTTTCCTTTATACTCAAAATCGCGTTCAACAACAACATCGTAACTACTATGATGCCATGCTCCACCTTTAGCCAGACCTTTTTCAGCTGTCATTTCGGCAACATTACCAATAAGGTTATAACAGCCTAGTTCGTTAGGCCAGAACGACCGAACAACGGCGGTTACATTTAAATTCATCGCATTAACAGCATTTTTACCTTCAGCTTTTGGATAAATCAAATTGAATAAATTGGGATTAAAATTCTTTTTGCCAGCAATCTGCTTTCGCGTTTTCTCCGAAAAACTAATCGAAGCAATAGCTTCCCATTCAATTTTCGTTGGTAATCTGTATTTGTATATCTGAGGAACACCCGTTGTATCGTCGGTAAGCTGAAATGGGATTTTATTTTCCCTTATGTAAATCATGTAATTCACACGCTGCGATCGCCATTCGCAATATGCAACAGCCTGTTCAAAACTAATCCCCACAATAGGATACTCGTGATAAGCAGGATGATTAAAATAAGATTTTGCTACCTGCTCATAAATAGATGTGCGCCAAACCGTAGTGTCAGGTATAGTCTGCTTGTACTCATCAGATTCTGCACCATACAACTTTTTATTCCAGTACATATATTCGCGCCAATCTAATACTCGAATTTCGGTTACATCAACATAAAGCGAATCGTTTGCTTTAACTGTGCCTGGTGGAATAAACTCTTTACAGATTGCAGCTTGTGCTGCTAATATAATTAGTAGAAAAGTAAAAATAAACTTCTGCATAGTAATAATATAAAGTTCAATTTAGAAACTGCAAAATTGTAAAATTTAGTATGAAATACAAGAATTAAATTTTAACAATTTTTTTAACACAACTTAATTCACCACATTCTATTCGAATATAATAAACCGCCTGGGGCAAAGCCGAAATATTAAATCTTAATTCTGTATCAAAAACATGATAATCTTTAAACATTAAAACCTCACCAAACGAATTGTACAGATCAATTTTGCAAGCATAGTGTTTTCCCTGTGAGATTTTTATGGTAATAATATCAGATGTCGGATTAGGAAAAACAAAAACATTTTCGCAAAAATTATCAGAATCAAAATAATCAGAATCACAAACCCCAAAAGCATACATTGGATTTTGAATATCAAAATATTCTTTAAGCATCTCTCTTATCTCGCAAGGTCTTTCGACAGCAAAAACACGCATTTGATTTATCGATTCTTCCCAATCAGAAAACGAATAAAAATTATTACACCATCTGTTAAGATGCAAAGGCATTACTGATTTGTAATCTATATAAACATTCTCTAATTTCAATAATGATTGCTCTGGATTGAAAGTATTTAAAAGATGATATCCAAATCGTTCGACAAACAAATCTCGCAATTCTGGTGAAAGTAGTAAATGTCGGATTAAGAAGCTCTCCCATGGGATTTTCGCACTTAAGTTTTCTTGTTCTCCAAGATAGTACTCGAAATCGTTTTTAAAATTATTATAACTCAAATCATATAAGCCAAAAGCAATATCAGCATCATAAAATAACCAGCGATAACGCCCATCAGTAAAGTACAACGAATCGCTTGGCATTTCAAAGTTACGATAACGCCAAAATTTGATGTTGTTATTTGGCCAATCTGTATTATGAATAAAAATTTCAGAAATCACATAATCGAAATATGAATTTACATCAATCTTGCTCTCGACAAAAGGAATGAAATCTTGGGATAAAGGATTTATAAGGCTTAGATTGTTCAAAAAAGTATTATAATCAATATTTGAACCCAAAAGTATGGATGCGTTATCAGATAATAAATCAATATCGCTAAGATTGAAATGCCTGTTAAAATAGTCTTTTGAGAATGCCTCTCTCAAGGTTTGAACTCCCCAAAACTCACCGTTAATAAAAACAATTACAGGTTCATATTCTTTTATTCCAAATCCATTATTCTTAACTAATTGATGAATATAGACATCCCTTAAAATCGCTCTTTCAAAATAATTTGGTTCCCAACCAGTCCAAGGAAAATCACCCCCTCCACTATAAAGAATAACCTGATCAAAAACGGTATCATCAAGATTATCAAACATTTTGAAATTAAAGTTTTCTTTGCCGAAGGCTTTTTGGGGAGTCAAACTAATTGATTTTACTGGAAAAGATCGAGACTCAGAACCCGAGATTTTTAATTCTACATTTTGATTAATGACAGAGATGCTTTCATTTCGATTTAATAGTTGAAAATTTGCAATCAGTTCACTTTCATTCCCTTTTCTTTTAAAATTCCCTTGA
>JAQVGK010000562.1 GCA_028696755.1 Bacteroidales bacterium
ACTCCATCGGTAGTACCATAAAAGGTGCCTCTTGAACTGATAACCTCAAAGCTGTTGCTAATTAGCGTGCCCACTGAAACACCCACTTTTAGCTAGACATCAATCTTATTAACCGTATTTTGCACCGAGATCATAACAGGAACCTCCAAATGGTAGAAACTCTGCTTTAGCGCCGCCGTTGACATGGATGCTGTTTTGAGAATATCCTTGGGCGCACTGGATAAATTATTTGCATTGGCAATACCAATGCGCGAACTCTCAAGGTTAACCTGACCATATGATGTTGTGGCAAATAGATACTCAAAACTTCGGCTTACAGTTCCATTCTGTAAAAGGATTAAATCTCGTATGTACTGACCAGTTGGGTTAATGGAAACTCCCGAAATCACTGAAAAATTCTTGTTAAACTTTCGCCTCACCTGAACTTCCCCTGCCCACATCCAGCGACCATCCTCCCTGGGGTAAGCAGTTTTTCCCAATGCAGCTGATGTATGATACGAGTACGAAGGATTTAGGTAAGCCGTTACACCCCACAATCCCTTAGTTCCTGAATAAACAGAAGAGTTTGTAACGGATTTAATTGGGATACCGTCAACTTTAGCCGATTTTTTCCTTGAAGAAATATTCTCAGCACCAAACTTTACAGGAAAACTAACTTCATCAATAGGCTTTACCTCTTGCGTTGATTCTCCCCTATTGTATGGCAGTTGCGTATCTGAGGGTGGGTCTTGTTCGCCAGTTCCAATTAATCCATTATCATAATTATCAAAAGGTATTTCCTTAATAGATGTCAAACTGGCAACATGAATATGTGATAATACCTGTGGAAATATTATCTCAGGTATACTTACTATTGCGTTATCGTCAAAACGATTAGATAAAAGGAAAGAAACACCAAAACTAATAAGAAGCAGGAGGCTTGCAGCGGATGATAATCGCAAAAAAAATAGAGATCGTTTTCGCTTTCGGGTATCAAGCTCATTGGCAATACCAGTCCATACCCCAGGCATTGGCTTAACGCTGATGGATGAAAGTTTTCCCACAAACTCCTCATATGGCCCTGGCTCGTATAACTGCATAAGCTTCTTGCTTTTCAATTTGGCTTACCTTCTCTCTCAGAATTGCCCTGGCACGGCTATAGTTCGACTTGCTGGTAGACTCTGTAATACTTAACATTGACGCAATCTCGGCATGCGAATAACCCTCTATGGCGTACAGGTTAAAAACCAACCTGTACTGCTGTGGAAGTTCTGCAACAATGGCGAGGAGGTTGTGATAGTCGGCATCGAGATGATCAAACACTTCCAAACCAATAAACTCTCCATTAATTTGTACCTCCCTGCCATCGGTCTTCTTACGATGGTACTCGAGTGCAGTATTAACCATAATCTTCCGCATCCACCCCTCAAATGATCCCTCGAATCGGAACGATGATATATTTTCGAATACCTTTACAAATCCATCCTGCAGGATATCGCGGGCAATATCGGTATTGGGGTAGTACCTCAGGCAAACTCCGTACATCGTTGGTGCATAGATGGTGTACAATGCCTGCTGCGCCTTACGATCCGACTCACAACAGCGTTCTAGTATGTTCCGGCTTATCTCCAAGTTGATACTATATTTACGTTGTTCTCTAGCAAATATAGTAATCAAATGGTTACATGCAGTATAGATGTGGAAAAAAGTTTTGGGGTTGCGTGGGAAGAGTAATATTTCTTATGGGTTGATCTATTGACGCATACTACTTACTAAAAGTTTCAGCCCACTTTACAGCGTCAATAAGTTGCGCCTCATTCTTAATATTTAAGCCTTGATTTCGTAATAGTTTACGGGAAATTTCTATTTCACTTGAAAAAAAATTAACAAAAGAATTCAATCCAAGTGCAATTGAGGATACACTTCCATCCAAAAATTTAATATAATAAGTAGTTTTAGGCTTAATAAGTAGTGCACTTTGTCCTCGGCCTCCTATATAAATTGATTCCATTTGGGCTGTTTTTTCAACCCAACGACAAGCATAAAGAGTATACTTCCCTTTGTGTAAAATCTGTAAAAATTCATTACTTACTCTAAATGTACCCTTTGTTATGCTCGAAATTCTTTCGAAATACAAAATATTGTTCTGCTTAATGGTGAAGGCAGAAATCAACATTTTATCCAATTTAATGAGACGAGAACTAACTGGCTCCTTCCATATTAACTCATCCTAAAGCGCATTATATCTTAACAACTGATCCTTAACAACTTCTCCGCTTTCGAGAAAAACATCTCCATTAAACCAATTATCGAGGAAGAATGGACTACCTGCGTATATAATCCTTTGATGATACAATTCACCGCTCAACTTTGAAGTTGAAGAATTATGTTCGCATTGAGCATCTAGTTGTTTTGGCAAAAGGAATATTAGGCTAACAAAAAGAGCAAATACTTGCATGCTAAAGCGATACATTTAATTAATCTTTTACGTTAATATTAACTGTTTCTTGAAACAAAGTACCATACTTGTCTATGCCGTTAACAATAACAATATAATTCCCTTGTAAATGGCTTGCTGTAAAGTCAATATTTGAATTGTGATCACTACTAACTGAAATTGATGGTTTCCAAAGTAACGTTTGTCTAAAATCAGGTAACCTATACTATTTTTCAGCTGTTCAACATCAAATTCTACGTGAAATGCAAAGGGTTGTATAAAATTTTTTGAATAGCCCTTATTAAAAA
>JAQVGK010000054.1 GCA_028696755.1 Bacteroidales bacterium
AAGGCTCAACATTTTTAACCCTGGGCTGAAACGAAGTGAAAGCCTGGGGTTAAAACGTGTAGAAAATCCAGTTTTGGCGTGTATTTTTGGTGCTTTAGCAAACCAAAAACACTTGTGGTGAGGAACTCGAACCATGACAAAACATTTACCTATTAAACAATACTTTGCCAGCATACAACCACAACCCCATTTGCACCCAAAACAAAAGACATTCCTGAATCCGAAATCATCTCACAATCGTCTGTGGCTAGTAAAAGTTTTGCATTAGATTTTGCCGAAAGACCCGAAAGCTTTAGAGCATCTTCAGGCAACACAAGTTTTACCGTTTGTGGATTAGTATCAAAGTTTACGATAAACAATAAAACCTCATCCTTAGTGTATCGCAAAAAAGAATATATAAACCTGCCATTATAATTCTCACTATCGCGATTACACCATTGCAAATCATAAAAAGCACCATTTTGAACAGTTTCGTTTTTTAATGCCAGATTAAGTATGCTTGTATATGTCGAACGAAGATTTTTCTGATCCTCTGTAAGTAGAGCGCCATCAAACTTCCCATCATTCATCCAGTTTTGATGTGTCTCCACAGCGCAATAATCGAAAATACTTGTACGGCCATCATCCCCGCTAAATCCCTGCGCATTTGGAGCAGATTCGCCAAGCTCCTGAGCAAAATAGTGCATGTACGAGCTTTTCTCCATACACGCAGAAACAACAAGTGCCGGAAAAGCCCTCCAAGGGTCTGATGCAAAAAATCTCGAGGCAAACCGTTGCTCATCATGATTCTCAAGAAAGTACAGCATTCGATCCTTAAAATCATCAACCGATTGCCAGCAATTTGTAATGTCGTTTGCCCATTTATGTCCGTCGATTATCCCTCGCAAAGTATCATATAGTCCAACTTTATCGTAAAGCAAATCAAAACCTCCCTGATGAATATAGCTGCGATACTGTTTCGGATCATAAACTTCTGCGACAAAAATAATTTCGGGATATTTATCCTTAACCGTTATTATTGCATAATTCCAGAACTCAACCGGAACCATCTCGGCCATATCGCAGCGAAAACCATCGACTCCTTTTTCTGCCCAGAAAAGCAAAATATTAGTCATTTTTTTCCATGTATCGGGAATTGGATCAAAATGTTTTGCACCGCCATTTAAATAATCAACTCCATAATTCAACTTAACAGTTTCGTACCAATCGTTTTGTGTGGGCGACGCCATAAAGCAATCGTTACCGGTAACTTTTGCAGGAAACTCGCTATATGGTTTTTCAAAATATTGTGCAGACGGCACAATAAAGCTTTCGCCAGGCAAATAGTAAAAATTATTTTGAGGCGAAAACGACAGATTGCAATCATCATTCTCGCCAAGATCAGCAATATTATTGGGCTTAGATGTGGATTTATAGCTCCGCGCAACATGATTTGGCACAAAATCTATTATAGCTTTTAAACCTATCTGATGCGTCCTTTCAACTAGCTGTTCGAACTCCTGCATTCGATTAGCGGGATTATCAGCCAAATCGGGACAAACATTGTAATAATCTCTCACAGCATAAGGTGAACCTGCAATACCTTTAACAATTGAAGGATGATCGGATTCAATATTCAACTCAGGATATGCAGTTTGTGAAGCATGTTCCAGAACTCCTGTAAACCAAACATGTGTAAATCCAAGCGACTTAATTTCGTCCAAAGCAGTTACAGAAATATCTTCAAACTTGCCACAACCGTTCTCAATAATAGTTCCATTAAAACAGGTGTTTCGGTTTTTATTTCCAAAGAGTCGGACGAGTAGTTGGTAAATGTTGATTTTCATTTGGTTGGTTTTGTTTCGCTGCGTTACCTATTTCTTCCTTTGGCTTGATCTTCTATCTGTTTCAAGCTTTCCAGATAGTTCTTTTCTGCATCACTCAATGTTTTTTGCTGATACTTTTTATATTCGCCAATAGCTTTATCAACAGCTAGTTCATGACTGATTGTCCCTGCACCTTGCAGCAATTGTTCGCCGCTCATTGTAAGAATTTTATCTAAATGATCGGCCCAGTCTTTCATAGTCATTGATACTTGGCGTTCTGCCTGACGTTCTGCAAAATCTAAATACCCCGAGACAATTTGTCCGAGAGAACGAAGTTCTTTTTCGTCTAAGTAATTTTTTGCAATAACGACATCCTTTAAGTATGGCTGATTACCTGGGAAAGTCATTAAACCCATAAATTCTTTTTCGGCATCTGCACGGTTGAATATTACTTCGGCTGCTGTTTGTCCATGTACTGCATAATGTATTTTATTCTGCACTTTCTTAAAAAACTCAACAGACACATCAGATTTTGGATCGTAATCAATACTGGTTGCGTAAATATCAAGCACCTGACGATAGAAAACTTTCTCGGAAGCCCTAATATCGCGAATACGATACAACAATTCTTTCCAATAGCCACCGCCCCCTAGGTTTTTCAGGCGCTCATCATCCATTGTAAATCCTTTTCGGATATACTCATTTAGTCGTTTGGTTGCCCAAATCCTAAACTGTGTTCCTTGTATAGATTTCACTCGATAGCCAACAGAGATGATTACGTCGAGATTGTAATGCTCAATTTCTCTAACTACCTCTCTATTACCTTCCTGGCGAACTTGTCGGAAATTCCGACAAGTTCGATTCTGTTCCAACTCGCCTTCCTGAAAAACATTAGCAATGTGCTCAGCAACAGTGCTCCTACCTTTACCAAAAAGGACGGCCATTTGCTCTTGTGTAAGCCAAACTGTGTCATCTTGAAGTTGTACATCAATTTTAATTTTTCCATCTTGATTTTGATAGATAATCAATTCGCCAGTGGTAGTACTATCTATATTTTTTTGTATTGACATGGATTTGCATTTTCAAGAGCAAATTTAATCAAAATTTGGAATATTCCCAAGATGCAAAATCGATGTAATAAAGATTTGCTAAATATTTTTTCCAACATTTATCACATCACCACAACCTCTTCAAAACGCACTCTTTCGACATATCATTAGGATTTGTGCCTGCAACTCCTTCTGGAACCGCAATTTCCATTTTTGAGAAATATGTAATCCAGAGAGGTGAAATATTTCCGGTTGAGTCGCTAAAACTCATTGGGTGCGTCGAAAACAAGTTATTTCCAGATTTATCGAGAAAGCATTCGTAAACCAGCTCGCTACAGTAAAACACATTATTGTCTGGCAAAAATACAGAGTCGTAAGGAAAATTGACATAACTTTCAGCTCTTTCAACTGCCTCAAATGCACATTTTTTATCTGTTTTAATGCGATATGCTACAACCAATGCTTTTCCATCCGGGCTTTTTGCCGATGATTCAAGGAACTCATCCAGAGAAACTTTACGCACGCCATCACCAGGAACAGCTTCAATAATAAACAATCCAGATTTCTCACGCACCACTATCCCAACATGCGAAAAAGAATAGCTCGATTTGTCTCCAGTAGTGGAGGTTATCGCATCGGTAAAGTCGTTGCTCTCGTTAACCTGAAAAAGCAAATCGCCTGAATGAAGCATATCGAAGTTGGAACGGCAGGAAATGAAAGAAAGTATTGTGAATAGCATCACAACTAAACTCAACACATTATGTCTGGATTTTGAGAATGAGATAATCATTTGTTCTAAGTATTATAATGTGAGTTGTTTCTAAGATCAAAGCATTTTATCAATTGTGCCAAAACTGCTTCTACGGTAATTCCCGAAACACCCATTGATTTAAACAAGTTCGCGTCAGGCGAATTTATTTTGCAGTAATCAACAAATAACTGTAAGTCGAACTTAATTTCATCCGGCAAGGCAAAAATATCCTCATCAGTTAATAATAAAGCTAAACGAAAGACATCATTCTGGTGTTTTTTAAGTTTCTTTCTATCCTCAGTACTTCCTCTTTCAAGTCTTTCTAAAATTTCTAAAAAAGCTTTTGCTTTAAGACATATTAAAGATTGCTTTGTGGCACAATTTATCTCTTCAATTACAGCACAATTTTTAATAACAAATTTATAATACTCGCTGTTTAAAAGAATTGCTGACAGACTACTCAAATCTTCATCAACAGGAATTGGTGTAAGATGAGATTCTGCGGAAAACAACTTTAAATCCGGGTTTCTTGAAAACAACTCGATTTGATATGGAAAATCCTCATTCTCAGGATTGGTAAATCGATAGTACTTTTTCGAATGCACCCCTTTCTGATGACTATCATAATTTGCTTCACGAACAAAATCCCAGAACTTTTTCACAAAACTTGAATCTAATGCCTCAACAATTAGAACAATGTCAATATCTTTTGTCGTTCGAGGAATAAAACCTGCATTATTAAGTATTATATCGCAGGCGGTGCCACCTATGATTAAATACTGCTCAGCATAATGCGAAAAATAATCTCGAAATTTCCTTAACCCTTTTACCATACTACATCTGAAATTAATTGTGTCAGAGCCATTTCAACTCGCTCGTCGTAAAAGCCATAAAGACTTAAATATAGAGAGAAACGGTCGACCAAAGTTTTATTATCCAAGTGCGTCATTAGTTTTATAGGATTATATTTCCAAACTTCGATACAATATTCACCATCAAAATCATTTAAGTTCTTTAAATCATTTACTTTTATAAAATTATTGAAATTGTTCTTTTCAATGGCATAAAAGATGGGCTTGGCCTCGTTTAGATCAGTATAAACAGCTAAAGCCGAAATGTTTGATTTTACCCCCTCTACCGTAACAGGAAAATTGTCGGCATAAACCCGTTTTAGAACAGGATTTACAAATAGTTGCCTGTCTAAAACATTATTCCATAAATCAATTTTGTTGTATCTAAAACGTATATATTTTTCTTTACCTCCAAAAACTTCGACCAAGCCTAATGCCTTTAAATTTTCAACAGCTTTTGTGATTGCCATTGGACTGTAACCAGTTAACTTTGCAATTTTCTTAAATGAGATATTTTCAATTGCATTGTTATTTTCTAGGTTAATGATATGAAACAAAACTAAAAACTGTGCTGATGGCAGTAGGCTTTTGGCTCTATAAGCAGATTTGGGATTCGTGTAGTTTTCTCGCAAATCTATCAATAAATCGGGCAAAAACAATTGTTTATCCGAAACAATAAAGTTTATTCCTTTTTCAATTAATCGTGCACGATTATACGACATAATATTGCCAGACAAAAACACAATTTTCTTTCCGAGAACATCGCCAAGTAAAGCAAAGTGCTTTTCAATATTTAAAGTACTAAATTCATCCTCGTTTTTGGGCTCAGCTAAAACTAAATTTTGATTAAAAATTGTAAAAGTATGAAACCAGTATGTCTCTCTAAGATAAAGAGGCAATCCCAATAATTGACTTTTTGCAAAAGGCAAAACTTTAACAGAAATCCCTAAAACTTTCTTTATGTAATCCTCTATTCTCGCCACCATATATACTTGTATTTATCAATAAACTAATTTAGTTTATTGTGCAAATATAGTTTATTGTTATATTGTTTGCAAATTTTTTATCGTCTCATTTACAGTTGCTGAAGCTAATTTGAGGTAATTGCTGTAGTATTGATTCTTCAGAATATTCAAACAGAAATTCTCAATAGAAAGCCGAGCTAATCAGAAAACTCGCTCTACTACTCAAAACTCAAACTTAGTCTCCCTAAAAAACAATTCTTTAATCACAGTTTTGGGATCTTTATGCTCGTTGATAATTGCATGAACAGCTTGTGAGATTGGCATATCAACATCATATTTTTGAGCTAAAAATAAAACCGACTCAACCGTACTTGCTCCTTCGGCCAGTTTATCGTTTTGCCGCTTTGTTATAGCATTTTCGCCGAACATGCGGTTATTACTATATTTCGAGAATAAAGTGGCTTCGTAATCGCCAATATGGCTTAGTCCGTAAACGGTAATTTCGTTCCCTCCCATCGCCTTTACCAGTCGTGAGAATTCTCGCGAACCTCTGGCCATTAGCGCTCCTTTCAAGCTCGAATAGTTTAAACCATCCAACATTCCGGCTGCGATTCCAACAATATTTTTGGATGCAGCGCCTATTTCGTTTCCGATAAGGTCCTCGCCAATGTATAAACGGATTAGTTCAGAGTTAAAATCGCTAATGATTCTCTTCGTCAACTCAACATCCTCCGAACTAATAAGCATACAGTTCGGGATATTGTTAACAAACTCCTGAACATGCCCCGGTCCTACCCAAATTGCAACGCCGGCACTTGTAGGAATTTCTTGATTAACAATTTCGCTTAGCCTGAACCCTGTGTTTTTCTCTACACCTTTCATCGCGAGAATTATGGTAGTTCGGCTTAAATTGTATTGCTGTAGTTCTCTGCACAAAGCTCTTAGTTCCTGCGAACTGATCGATATTATCAAATAGTCGCAATCCGCCAAGGCTATTTCGAGCGAATCGCATAACTCAATGCTTTCGCCAATATTAAGATATTCGTTTTTCCTGTCTTTCCTAAGCTGTTGCAGATTTTTGGAGTTTTCTCGTCCCCATAATCTGGTTTTATGCCCCATTCTGTCGGCATACCAGGCCAAAAAGCTTCCCCATCTTCCACATCCTAATACTGTTGTTGTCATACTTTTGGTAAAATTCGTTTTCGCACAAAAATAGTAAAAATTGGATTAACAGAAGTTGGGCTTGGTGGTATTAGTTGAAATCAAAAACTACTAATTCCAGAAACGCACAATCGCGCCTACTAAAATTAATGCAGCATAGACAATACACATTATCAATGAAATCTTAACCAACAACATACCTGTATATTTATCAGGATTCGATTTAATTATATCCTTAGCATAAATTGCAAAAAGAAAACCTAAAACCATAGATAATGGGCTGGTGCCCGCTATCACAATTAGCATCCCAATGTTGGTGGCTAAAACAACAAAAGGGATTATACCAAAACCAAGAATGCACAAAGCTAGTCCAATGATTGCAGCATAGTGATTTTTTTTGCCATCATTTTCCACATTGAGGTAAATTTGCTTACTTTTTCCATTTTCTGTCTTATATTCATTTGCTGCTTCATTTTCAAGAATGGTCGAATTAGGTAACTCAGGTTTGCTTGCAACAAGCTCTTTATAGATTACTGTTTCATCTTTATTAGCGTATAAATTTTCGGAATCGTTATTACAAAAAAGCACCACAGGTTGTTGTTTGTGAATATCGCTAATCTCAACAGCCGGTTGACCATCCGAATCCATTTTAGAAATTGATGCATTTTCTTCAGCTTTAACAGTATTGTTCACAATATTTGGTTTGTGCCAATCCACATGATAACCAGGTTGATATAACCGCTTTTTAATGGTACAGGAATGTAATCCCAACATAAGGCCAAATAAAACTATTAGTAAGATTTTAACAAGCTTTGTCATAAAGTCTTCACTATTTTACAATTTCATCAACATTATCGACAAAATTATTGTACAATTCTCTATTTTTCAAGTTATGCTTTCTGTCAAGCAATAAATTTTCCAAGAAACGAATAAGAAATTCATTTGTAGCATATGTATTTTTTGTATGATTTCTATAATTAGCTCTTACCAAAGCATTTCTAAAATACATTGAATGCTCAGCAAATAAATTACTGTTTAATTCGAAGCCAAATGTGCGTAAATATTTTATTAAAAAAACAGCAGTTGTTCGGGTATTGCCTTCTCCGAAAATGTGAATTTGCCAAAGGGAAGAAATAAAATTTGCTATGTGCGCTAAAACTTCTTGCTGACTTAATCCTTTATAGCTAAACTTTTTTTCTTGTTCAAAATCATATTCCAATGTAGCTTTTAAGCTGTCAGCACTTCCATATAGAACAGTTTCTCCATCTAGTACCCACTCTTGTTTGGTAATGTTGTAATCGCGAATTTTACCTGCAAATTTATAAATACCCAAGAATAACCTACGATGAATAGCAATGTACTCTGCTGGTGAAAACGTAAATGATTGTTCACTCAGAATTTCTGCAATTCGCATTGAAACTTTATCTGCTTCTTCAGTTCGGTCCTCACTAATATGGACAGGTTGCTGTTTATAATAAGTTTCAATGCGCTCTTTTACCTGAGAAATGCTAATTTTGCCCTCAATGTTTTGTCTAGCAGTTGCTATGAGATAATTAGATGGTTTTAGACCATCTACTTCTTGTAAGCCAATAGCTATTTTCCAATGCTTTGCTTTTTCTGCTTTCCCTGGTTCTCCCTGCCGCAAATATTCTTCAAAACTGTCCATTTTTCATTCTTAATCAATTGTCAAAGTTAATCAAAATTTTTCTATTTTCAAAGCAATTTGTCAGATTTCACAAAAGTGTCGGTCATCATAAAACAACAAAAAAAACGGACAAACCCTAAAGCCCATCCGTTTTCTAAATATTGTGATTTAGCTTACGCCTTTTTCATCTCAACAGTAAAGTGACGCATTATTGGCGCTTCCCAAGTAATTTCGACGCCGGAAGTAATTTCGTGGCGACGATCGAACACATTTTTAAGTGCTACAGCAATATAATCCATGTGATTGTTTGTGTATACTCTGCGTGGAATTGCAAGTCTTAATAATTCGAGTTTTGGATAACGATTTTCACGTGTAACTGGATCGCGGTCGGCTAGAAATCAAACTTATAAAATTTTATTTTTTTGATTTGAGTACTGCATCTTTAGAAATCTTTTTGATAGAATCGAGATATGCCTCCTCGACTGGTGATAATGTCTTTAATTGAAATTTACGATATTCTATTTCAGCTTTCTCTAATGCTTTATCGTGGCTAATACTTCCTGAATCAGTTAACGTTCCTTTACCGTAAATTGAGGTAAATCTATCGAGTTCGACTATCCAATCACTCATTTTCATAGGCAGTTGTTCAATGGCCTTTAATTCAGCTAAATCAAAAAAAGCAGAAACCATACGATTAAGTCTTGCCAATTCGTCATTATTTAAATAATTTTTCGCTATAGAAATGTCCTTTTTTGTAGGGAATGCCCCATTAAAACTAGTTAACCCCATAAATTCTTGCTCAGCATTTGCACGAGAAAAAATTAACTCCGCCGCTGTTTGCATATTCACAGCATAATGCAATTTATTTTGTACAATTTTGAAAAACCTAACCGACTCATTACTTTTCGGGTCATAATCAATACTTGTTGCATATAAATCTAGCACTTGTCGATAAACAACTTTTTCGCTGCTACGAATATCCCTAATCCTATCCAGTAACTCCTTCCAATAGGTCCCGCCACCTAAGCCTTTTAGCCTTTCATCATCCATAGCAAACCCTTTGATGATATATTCTTTAAGTCGTTGTGTTGCCCATTTACGAAACTCGGTACCCCTCAAAGACTTTACACGATATCCAACCGAAATAATCACATCCAAATTGTAATAATTCGTTGGCTTAGTAGAAAAATCGGAAATTCCGATTTTTCTTAATGTATCATTCTCAACTAATTCTCCTTCTTTGTAAATATTTAAAATATGTTCATTTATAGTTGATTTGGATTTCGCAAACAACAAAGACATTTGTTCGATTGTAAGCCAAACAGACTCATCCTCCATAATTACATCAACAGATATTTTCTCGTCAGTGGTCTTAAATATTATAATTTCTGAATGCTTCCTCATTTGAAACTTTATTTTTAAGCAAGGTATAATTTTAATTTGAAAAAGAGCTAAAATAATAAAAATTCAGTTGATTATTTAGGTGCCAATTTATTAATATTTTCTATTTTGGGCATTTCGACACTTCTGTAAACTCAGTGCAGGCAAGCTCAACACATCTCATGGAGCATGGAGCATGCGATTTTTAATTCGTACAGTTTTCCAAAGTTATTTCACTCAACCAGCTAAATAATTACAAATTCAGATAAGTTTTATTCCTTTTATGACATGATTTCGTTTCCTCCTATTTTTTTCACAGTTTAAAATTTAATTCAGATAAAAATAAGGGGCACAAAACGAACTGTACAATTTCACAATCAACAAAAAAACGCTGAAACTATTGAACGACAAAGCTCACAGAAGTTTGCAAAAAAAACGCAAAATAAAACAAAGTGTACGATTCCTTTAATTTTGGTTTAATTAATGTCTCCGAAATCTCTCACAAGTTTAATTACACTTTAATAATCAATTAAATAATGCTTAAATAACAATTAAAACCGCATAAAATAAGTGAATTAAGCAACTTATTGCAATAAATATTAGCTAAAGTAAATGCCAGCCAAAAGCTGGCTTTTTTTGTGAGAAAATTTGCGCACAATTTGTTTTAAAAACAATTGCTTACTCTCAATGGTTACTCAATGGTTACTCAAAAAAATGTAAATTGAAATATAGTACGGTAGTCTGTAAAATAAAAAAAACACAAAAAAAACAAGCAAAATAAAATAATAGTGAACCTGTAAAACAACTAAAATAAAATATGATTAGGCGAAAGCCCTTTAATTGTAGTGTTTTTGAATAAATAAGGCAATCGTTTCGTGTGTGTTACGGAAATATGATAATTGTGTGTGTGATTTTGCCGTTTATTTCAACTTTGCGTTCTACTTTTATCAGTTGCACACTGTGGAGTTTTGGGTGATGACTTTTTAAGGATTGTTATTAAATCCTTTTGTGCGTTAATTGTTTCTTTTTGTTCGGATAAACGTTCGGCATATTCAGCTAATCTGTTTCTAAGCTCATCAATTTCATGTTTCATTGCACCTATAATATTATTAAGGTGTTCTGTTTCGCTAAAATCTTTTTCCATTTTGCTTGAATGATGCCATTTGCCGGCCTCAACTTCTTTGTCGTGTTGCTTAATCTCATCTTCAGACATTAACTCAGGATTTTTCAACATTGGTCCTTTTCCTGATAATAACCAAACTGGGTTTATGTCAGGAAAAACAGAGAGTATAATCTCTACCTTACTAGCTCCAACATCTTGAACTTTATCTAAAAAGCCATTAGAGAGGCCAGTCATTAAGTAAAACTTACGCTTATTTAGCCCTTTACTATCAATGATTTGGAGTATTCGTTCAACTATCATGATTAAAAAATATAGTAAATAATCAAAATAAATTTGCACATATAGATTATATACTCTATATTTGCATCGTATTCAATTTAAACTTAACGCAAAAATACTAAAATTTATGACAGACACAAGGATTATTGTTAGGCACGGAGAGATAAGCAAAATAGCAAAAATATTCGGCACGTCTCTTCCTCGCGTGAAGAGAGCCTTAAGGGGAGTTAAGACAGTAACTGATTATCAAAAAATACGAAAATGCGCGATTGAACGTGGAGGAGTTGAAGTCAGCGAGGTAAAAAACAACAACGCGGGATAAATCCGAAAGGTAGCGGAGTAACTCTCACTCATGTGGGGTTCGAATCCCCACACCCGCACAAGGTCTAGAGGCAAATAGAGAGAACGACCATTAGCAACGCGGCACGTAACCAGCGGCACGAAGGTGACAGCCAGGAGAGACTGGCTTTTTAAAACAAGTTGTATGAAAA
>JAQVGK010000563.1 GCA_028696755.1 Bacteroidales bacterium
GCTCAATAGCAATTTCGCCGGTCTCAGCTTCAATCACTTCGAAAGTTATTGCATCATCCATAAAAGGATAGTCAACTTCGAATTTACTCAGAATCCTTTTAATTCCGGATCTGATTCCAAATTCATCGTCAACAACCAATATTCTAATTTGCTCCATTCTTAATTCAATCTCTAAGTAATCAATTTTTACAAATTCAGTAGTATTTTAAGTTCATCAGCAACACTATCCGATTCTACTCCCTTTTCCAAATATCTGTCAGCCTTTACCCATTGGCTATCACTTCCAAAAGAAATTCCTGTTTCTGCAGCAACAGCAGTTGTCATAATAACTGGAATAGATGCATTCTTCTTCTTAACTTTAAAAGCTAAAACAAAACCGCTATCATCATTTTCCATCATCAGGTCGAAAACGGCAGCATCGAAATCGTTACCATTAATAATACTCTCTGCTTCTTTCTGCGAATTTGCCATGATAGTTGCAAATCCGGCTGCCTCAAGCTGAAACTTCATTTGATAAAGAAAGTCGAAATCGTCGTCGGCAATAAGAATAGTTTTATTTAGTTTCGTCATAATCATTAAAGTTTATTTGTGGCAAAGTAATAGTAAATGTTGTACCTGTCGGCCCCTTCGATTTATCAGCATTAGAGCTAACATTTATTTTCCCTTTGTGCATTTTTATAATTCCGTAAGTTGTTGGCAAACCCAAACCAGTTCCTTGCCCAATGCCTTTTGTTGTGAAGAAAGGTGTAAAAAGTTTATCCATATGTTCGTCGAGAATTCCCGTTCCAGTATCCGAGATATTAACTAAAATCTCATTATTACCATTGTCCAAATTTATTGTAAGAGTCCCTCCTTCTGGCATTGCCTCTACTGCATTCTTCATAATATTGGTCATTGCCTGGGTCATTTGTCCCTCATCAATTGCGATAACAGGATTTACGAGATTATTTATAACATTCGCACTTACATTTGCAGGTATTATAACAGCATTTAGACACGAATTTATAAACTCTGGCATATTTAGTGCTTCGTAGCTAACTTTATTCTTACGAGCAAAGTTTAGCAATCCACTCACAATATTTTTACAACGTAATGCTTGGTCGCAAATAAGCTTTAAGTCGGTATAATTCTCCGATTCGGGATGAGTTTCATCAAGCAAAATATTGGTGTACATAATTACAACTCCCAGAGGATTATTTATTTCGTGAGCAATGCCGGCTGATAACTGACCGAGATGTGCTAGTTTTTCGCTTTGCTTAAGAGCCTGCTGAACGGTTTCGAGCTTATTGTTTTTAATATTTAACTCATTTACCATTTTCTTCAGTTTCTCGAGAGTATAAGGCAGGCACATATCAATTTCGGCAAGTCCTCTTAAAACAGCAATTGCATGTTCTTCGCAAGACTCATAACCACAAGCATGGCAATCAAGACGATCTTGCTTTTCGGTTTTATCCATTCCAATATAAATCTGCTCAATTTCTTCGCGAGTTGGGGTTTTAACTCTTTGATCGTCGGTAGTAAATTTTCTTGATAAATCGAGATGATGAAAACGATTCATATTTGCATTCCACTCTGCCCAATTAATTTTTTCCAATTTCTTTTTAACATATCTTGTAACGAAAGCACGATTTTCGTATCTTCGTCCTGGAGTTGCAATCCCAGGTCCCATAATACATCCTTCGCAACAGAGCAACTCTAAATTGTGATCTTTTATCAAACCGTTTTCGAACTCAATTATTGCTTCTTTAAAGTTTTCGCGACCTTCGGCAACAATAATATTACCCTGAACCAGATTTTCTTGAATATTTATCGTGTTTATAATACCACGACTAATCGGAAAAATTGCACCGCGACCACTATAAGGCGGGTCAAATGGCAATGATTCGACATTTTCGGGACTAATCTCTTTTTGATCAAAAATATTTCTGATTTCTTTGAAGGTTAACACTATATCAGGATCTCCCGATTCGTTCTTTTTAGCTATGCACGGACCAATAAAAACAACTTTTTTGTCGGCGCCATATATTTCCTTGATAACCTTTACTACAGCCATTAGTGGCGACACAACCGGAGCAAGGTAGTCGGTAAGATGCGGGTGATATTTTGTAATATAAGATACAATAGCTGGGCAGTCGCTGGAAATAAACTTTTTGTTTTCATTTCGTAAAAGAATATCTCTGTATTTTTCTGCCACTAAATCGGCACCAAACGACACCTCCACGACCTTTGAAAAACCAATCTTTTTGAGCATTCCGACAAGCAAACCATAATCATCAATTTCTTTAAATTCGGCGGGGAATGCTGGTGCGATACAAGCAATGCAATCTTGTCCACTTTCAATTAAAGATAGCACCTCCTGCTCTTCGTTATAAAAGTCTTTTGCTTTTCTGGTGCATACCTTTACACAATTTCCACAACCAATACATCGTTCGGGTATAACATTTGCCTGGCCATTTTGCATGCTAATTGCCTTTGCAGGGCATTCACGAATACAAGTATAACAAGTTTTGCACCTGTCGGCGATTGTAAATACCAGTGGTTTTTTTTCGTTAAATCTGATCATATCAGTAAAGCCTTTCTTAGCAGCCGATTTATATAGTCCTTTAATAAAAGGATTTTTACCAGCAGTGTCGTTGTGGTTTATATCGTCGTAATCGCTTATAACTTTTTTCATCTTTTTAATATGCTCTGAATCGG
>JAQVGK010000564.1 GCA_028696755.1 Bacteroidales bacterium
CTGTGTTGCCCGTAACATTAACCCGAAGTTTATACTTCACAAATTTACAAATTATGATAAATAAAATTTTAAAAAAAGGTAAAAATTCGACAATTAGTAGTTTATTTGCAGGAATAGTGATAATTATGGCTATGTTTATGACAGTAGCATGTGAGAAAGAAGAAAACTCTGTTGCAGACCAGCAACAATCGGTTCGCAAACCCCAACCAATTTCGGATATGGAAGTAATGCAGTACTTGCCGGAAGTTGTGGATGGGAGATTGGTGTTTAAGGATAGAGAGACGTTAAGAAATTATATGAATTGGATTTTTATTAATCAAGATAATCCAGAAAAAATTGAGAATATAAACTTAAATCTTGAGTTTATTTCAATGAAACAAATTTATGATCATGGGTTAAATTCTTTGGAAAATTGTAATGAACCAACAAATGATTTTATTAAATCATATCCTAATGTTTTTTATGAAGAGTTTGTCGAAAACTCAGTAATTCAAGAGATGCAAGCATCAAACACATTTGGCTACGTTTTGAATGAATCAGGAATAGTTCAAGTTGGTTCAATTATTTGTCGTGTATCGCACAATTATTGTTATAATATTTTAGACGGAGATGAGTCAAAAGTGCCAATTATATCTTCTTGTCAAGACGGTAATATCTTTGATAAGAATATTTTGATTACCTCAAATTTCAGTGACGATGAAAAAAGAACACAGTTTAGTTATCGAACAGCCTATTTTAGTGGAGAAACCAAGAGGGTGGTAGCAAGGCTTTATTATTATGAATTCAATGTTGGACTGGATCCTTATGTACAGTTTTCGGCTGAGGTTAATTCGCAACAGAAGATTTTGGGCACATGGCTGGGGAGAAAACTTGATGGTGTTTGGCTATCTTGGCCTCAAGGTTCTTATGTCTCAGGATTAGGTGAGACGATTATTATCCCAGCTGGTAATTTTGGAGGGGCAGATTATCAAACAATTGATCGCGTTTTTTGTACATATGAAGTCGGCTCATTTAACTTTCAATGTGCAACTACACATAAGGCAAAGGACGGGAGTGCTGAACGGTCTGTGGTTTACACCAATTCATTTACAGGAGCATACTAGTTTAGAATAGATTTTTAGTTTATGAAACTTATATTTTCTGTCGTACTTTACATGTTTATTTTCTGCAACTGTTTTTCACAAGAGACAGTTGCAGATAATGACAATTTTTACTCCCACCAACTTGGGATCCAGTATAACAAGTCATTTCAGGACTTTTATCATTTCATTTCGCGCTTTAATACTGACACATATGAGTCCAATAGTATATTTGCAATTAGATATGGATATAAAATTAACAATATTTTTATTATCGGTTCAGAAATAAAACTATTAAGGGTCAAGCGTTTTAGTACAATAGGCGACGGGAGTTATCGTCTGTCTTTTGATGGGTATCATTATCAATTAGGTTTATATTCCAGAGCATCATTTTCCATATTAAAGAAAATAAAACCATTTGCTGAAGTCTGTGTCTTCGATTATTTGTCTTCAGTTAATTTCATAAGGCCTACCGAAGTTATTCCAAATAAAGTTGTTTGGCATCAGTTTGGTTTTTATGCAGCCCCTGGAATTAGTATTGTTTTTTTGAGAAATCGGATCAATCTTGATATTATGTATAAATTTACAAACATTCCTCAACCAAATGGGAAGAATCGGATAATCTCATGGCGACTTTGCTATAACTTTAATTTTATAAAATGATAAAAGCTGCAAATCGTCTGATTCTAATTGTTTTACTCGCATTTGCTGGTATGGGTATGTATGCGCAGCAAGCAAAAGACACTAGCGCATTCAAGCACAGTTTTGGGGATCAACTGAACCCAGCAGGTGATGAATTTCATGATATTTATTATCCAGTGGAAAGTTATTTGCATATGCAATCCGTTTTGGGTATAAAAATCATCCAAATATTAAAATTGGACTAGAAATATCGGGATACAAAAGAGAGCATTTCTCTAGTGTTAGAACGTACATGTGTTCAGTTACAAAAATAGGTGTTTTTGGGAGAGCTTCTCTTAATAGGCTGAAATATGTTTTACCATTTTTTGAGGCAAGTGGCTATTTTTATCATTGCAATTCGATTACGAATTTGGGTTATTATGAAGAAAGCAGTTTTAATGCACTAAGAGGTTATATTGCACCTGGAATTTCGGTTTCACTTTTTAAAAACAGGATTAATGTTGATCTTATGTATAAAGTTGGGGATGAGTTTGTAAATAGAAAGAAATCGATGGTTTCTTATCGCATAGGTTATAACTTTAACATAAAAAATAAAAGAAAGGAGGCATCTGGCAAAGAAGATTTAAGTAAGTTTGGGTAAGCACAAAAAATAAAAAATCTCGAATCTTTGATTCGAGGGTACTCGAGCATCAGGCTCGGGACAAAAGAGAGAAAAAAAAGACAACACAGCCTACGCAAAAAGAACTGTGTTGCCCGTAACATTAACCCGAAGTTTATACTTCACAAATTTACAAATTATGATAAATAAAATTTTAAAAAAAGGTAAAAATTCGACAATTAGTAGTTTATTTGCAGGAATAGTGATAATTATGGCTATGTTTATGACAGTAGCATGTGAGAAAGAAGAAAACTCTGTTGCAGACCAGCAACAATCGGTTCGCAAACCCCAACCAATTTCGGATATGGA
>JAQVGK010000055.1 GCA_028696755.1 Bacteroidales bacterium
ACCTACCTACTGCAGAACCAGGTGATTATTTTATTTTAGCTTTTCCTGATTCAAATGAAGAAATAGCTGAGATGTGGGAAAATGATTTTGCAAAATTTGAAATTAAATTGCAGGAAAGTAAACAAGTACCTTATTTTAATGATTTTGAGTCAAATGCAGATGGTTGGTTCCACCATAGCCTTTTTGGTGAGGATGAATGGGAGCATGCCCAAATTACAGGATTGTTTTTAGACAGTACTGTATTGGGCGATAAGTCGTTATTTGCGTATTCAGCAGATAGTATACTAGCTCAGCAGTCCTTAATGCTTCTATATACCCCCAAATTTGATCTTTCAGGTGTCGAAAATCCTGTCTTGGAATTTGATATGGAATTGGAAGATCGATTTGGTTATCAAAATTCTTCAACTGTTGTTCCATACATGAATCTTAGTTACTCATACGATAATGGAGATACCTGGCATGTGTTGGATACTACTAGCCAATCATTTAAAGCGTGGTATTATTACATGTATTATAATCCTGATGGGGGTACCGATTTAATTCGAAAATGTGCAACTCAAAATTATTACCTATTTGATACAGAAGAACCTTACTTTGCTAATTCTCATTTATATCATGGAAGAGATTCTCGCAGGCTTTATAAACATATTATCGACATAGATACTTTGCAATGCTTTGGAGAAGTTCAATTCAGATATAATCTTACTACTCGTAAAAACAATATGGGTAAAGGAGTAATTATCGATAATTTCTCAATTAAAGATGGATTTACTGATTTATCTGTGGAATATGATAAAGATCTGATAAAAAGTCCATTATCGAATTATATAAGTGTTATTGTTGATATTTGTAACAATGGTAATATTGTTTCCGAAATGGCACATGTGAATTTTTACTTGTCCACCGATCAAATAAAAGATGATTCAGATGTTTTGTGCGGTCGGGACTATATTCCACCAATTAGACCCGATTGCTGTTATAATTTAAATTACTTATCCGAAGACACTCTTCAACTTGAAGGGTACAATTATTTAATAATTTATATCGACGAAGAAAATGTTATCGGAGAATCTAATACAGAGAATAACATTGTTGTATGGAGCCTATCGCCCAATGGGATTACTGATTATCCGTATTTAATAGAATTTGATGATACGGTTTTTGATGGATGGTCATATTATTCTTACAGATATTCCAATGTGTTGACAAGAGATAGGTGGCGAATTAGGAGTTTTCCGGCTCAAAACGAGGCGCTATATATAACAGGTATTGTTGCAGGTGAGTTGTTTACAGATCCATGTAATGGTGTGCTAACTTCCACGCCTAGATTTAATCTCGAGACACCAAATTTTAATTTTACTTTACTTGAAAACATTCGACTTAGTTTTGATTTTAGTTGTTTCCCTGGAACAGGGTATGGTGGAAATGTTTCTTACTCTACCGATGGCGGCCAGAACTGGACAATTCTACTTGACCAGTATGGAGATGCAACAGGTTGGTATTTGCCAACTTCTTCTGTACAATCCCTTTATGACGTACCAGGTTGGACTGGTGCATATCAGCCTTGGTCAAACCGATCAATAAATGTATCGTTTCTGCAAGGACAGCCTTCGGTA
The DNA here is from genome assembly GCA_028696755.1 of Bacteroidales bacterium. Next base: position 1,617 of record JAQVGK010000055.1, read on the forward strand.
GTATTTAAATATCAGTTTATTGCACATGGAGGTAATGGAGGAAGTTTCGACGGAATGAGAATCGATAACTTTCAAATTACTGGTGATACAGTGATTATTAATGATATTGATAAATTTAGTGATTATAGCGTTTCGGTTTATCCTAACCCGGCATCAGATTTTATAAATATTTGGATTGACAGTCCTGACGTAAAATCTTATACAATTTCGATTTTTGATTTGGCTGGTAAAGAGATTATGAGCACAGAAACGATAAATGAGAAATCCTTTAAGATTTCAATTTCGTCACTCCAACCGGGTTGTTATTTTGTTGAACTTGGCGGTGATTTAAATTTAACAAAACGAATAATAGTTAGATAGCAAATAAAATGTATTTATTTGACCAGAATTATTGAATTAAAGAATTGATTATTAAAAAACTGTTTTATGAAATATTTGGCTTTGATTATTGCTTTAATGTTTGGAAACATTCTATTGGCTCAGTATGCATATCTTGTTAAGGATGTCTCTCAGATGACTCGTGGTTCCTATTGTAATGACTTTACAAAAGTTGGTAATACAACTTTTTTTACAGCTACAGATTATTATCATGGTTATGAGTTGTGGAAAACCGATGGAACAGCAGAAGGAACTTCTCTGGTAAAAGACATTGTTGAGGGAACCGGTTCTGGAATGGATTATAACACAATGTTAGTTAATTATAACAATTATTTATACTTTTTAAGTGGAACTTATGATGGTACAATCAGCCTTTGGAAATCGGATGGAAGTGAAGCCGGAACAGTTTTAGTTAAAACCATTTCAGCTGGTAATGAGCTCAATTCTGAATTTTATATTGTCAATGGCAAACTCTTGTTTTTTGTATTGGATAATGATAATTATACTCTTCATCTTTGGAAGTCGGATGGAACAAGTTCAGGAACGGTTATTCTCGCTTCTTATGATGAATACCCATCTTATAATAGCTATATTACTGTTGTAAATAATGTGCTTTATTACAGACCTGATTTTGGAACTCTTTGCAAGACAGATGGAACTGCCGCAGGTACCGTAACGGTTAAAACTGGTTTGAGTACAGCTGGTGTTACTCCTAATGGTAAGATGGTAAGTTTGAACGGAATTTTATTTTTTATAGGATATAGTAGTTCTACCGGCTATGAACTATTTAAATCTGATGGAACGACAGCCGGAACTGTAGTTGTTAAGGATATTAATCCAGGTTCTGCAGATGGAAATATTACTTCCTTGTCAGCAGTTGGGAACTATCTTTATTTTTCAGCAAATGATGGAGTTAGTGGTGGTGAACCATGGCGAAGCAACGGAACTGGATCTGGTACTACTATGATAAAAGATGTAAATCCTATTGGAAATTCATCAGCTCAGTCGTTTTATCAATTTGATAATGAGATATATTTTGCAGCATATAATGGTGTTACGTACGCTTTGTTTCGAACAAATGGAACTAGTAGTGGTACTTTTGAAATTCATCCATTGGAATATTTTCTTAAAGATTATAGCGATTCATTTTATGAGTTTGATAATAAATTGTATTTCATTGATTATTATAATAACATGTATGTTACTGACGGGACATACGCTGGTACTAATTTAATTACCGAAAGCGAAGTCTATGATATTAGCATACGCGATTATGGAATGTTCGTAGTGAGAAAGGTTTCTAGTTATGTAATTGAATTATCAAAGTTTTTACCAGAATCCAATTCTCTCCAACCCATATTTACTGGTAGATATTATGCTAATGGTATTGATCTGGATGATAAATTCATTTTTCTTAGCGAATTGCCCGATTATAAATATGAACCATTTATTAGTAATGGGACAATGGCCGGAACTAGTTTGTTGAAAGATGTAAATGCTTTTGATGATTCCGAAATTGCTACATTAACTGCAATCAACGATGAACTCGTATTTACGGCTAATGCAAATAGTAATTACTTATGGAAAAGCAATGGCCATAGTTCGGGTACCGTTTTAGTTACCGACAGTGTTACGAGTCCTGTTGCTTATAATGATAATTTGTTGTTTATTAAAAACTATAAGCTTTGGATGTCTGATCTGGAGGGTAATGAGCCTACTTTGCTATTGAACAATATATCAACAATAAGTTATTCAAAGATAATTGACGACACTCTTTTCTTTCAATACAGAAATAAAATATATCGGTTGAGTCCTTTTTCAAATAGTCTTGATACTGTGTTTACTGGAATTTTCTCAAATATGTATCTAAATGATTTTGAGAAACTAAATAGTTACCTTTTCGTCAGTGCACAAACTGAAGGTGTTGTAAGAGTAAACCTTAATGATCTTAGTACAACAACTTTATTTGATAATTCATATTCAAATTCCAAATTCTTCAAATGTGGCGACTCCTTATATTTTCCGGCAACAGTAGTAACTTACGATACATTATGGTTTGATGAAACATATTATCACGTTTTTGAAAATTACGATGCCCGCTTATACAAAACAGCAGGTGAGGAATTGATTTCACTGGCTCCGATGAGTGTCGACAAAGGTCTGGTAGTTGGAAATAAACTGTTTTTGAAAGGTTATTATGAGGGCCAAAATGGACTTTTCTGTGTCGATGATAATACTAATTCTGTTACATTCTTGCTTCCATATTACGATAATATCTTAAGTCTGACAGAGTTAAATAACCAATTAGTTTTTGTTTATGCAGATATTAATAACGATGTTGAACTTTGGAAAAGCGATGGAACTGTTGAAGGTACAATGATAGTAAGAGATATTAATACGAGTGGAAGTTCATTTCCAACAAATTTGGTTGTAAAAGACAATATCCTATATTTTTCTGCTGATGATGGAATAAATGGTCGTGAGCTTTGGAGTTCTGACGGAACTGAGGATGCAACGATAATGATCGCAGATATTAATCCTGATTTCGATTCAAATCCCGATAAGTTGGTGGTGTCTGGTAATAATATCTTTTTTGTTGCCGATAATGGCCAAATTGGACGCGAACTTTGGGCATACGGACTAACGACCTCTGAGAATTGCTTTGCATTTTTTTATACTGATTATGATTCTGTTACAAATACATTTATCCTAAGTATAGATTCTGTTACATTAGCTAATGCAAGTAATTTTTTCTGGGATTTCGGTGATGGGTATACCTCCAACGAAGAGAATCCTATTCATGAATTTGCATCAAATGATATTTTTAAAGTTTGTATGACTGCTTATACAAGTTCTGATGAGTCATGTGAGTTTTGTCACGATATAGGCAAAGATGTTGCTGGTAATATTTATAAAACAGATGGATTTAATTTGAATGTTGAAAGTCCAACAGAAGTTGAAAACTTAATTAATTATCTAAATGAAATAAGAATATTTCCGAATCCATGTAAGGAATATTTTACTATTACTTCTGAAAATGTTGACGAGGACATTATTCTTAATATAGTAGATATGTCGGGTAGGGTCTTAATTGAAGAGTATTTCTCAACAGAATTTATTGTTGATGTTGGAAGTCTTTTGCCAGGAATCTATATTGTGAATTGCTTTGTCGAAAGTTCTTTTACTTATTCGAAGAAAATAGTTGTTGAATAAAAACTGAATCGGTTAAATTAGTAATATCATAAAAAAAGCCACATCCTCAAATGCAGCTTTTTATTAGTAAAAATTTTAATTAGAATGGTAAATCGTCACCTGGGTCATCTTCCAGATCGAACGGGATATCTTCGGGTTTGAATTCTGGTGCCTGCTGTGTTGACGGTGCTGCATTTCCTGGAGCATTTAATTCAATTTTCCAACATTTTAGGTCGGTGTACCAGTTGTTGTTGTACTCGCGACTTTCGGCATCGAAATAAACCTTTATTGTGTCCGATTCGGTTACAGAGCTTAGACCAGCTTTATCGCCCCAAACAGTGAAGCAAACCTTTTTTGGGAAATCAGAAGGTACTTCGATAACAAAGCCCTGCTTTTTCCATGGTCCGTTTTTGCCTTCTCCGGTTACCGGTTCAAGTTTTTTAATTAGTTTTCCTGTTAATTCCATAATTGATATTTTTAAAAAACAAACTTCAAGCTAGGAGCTAGCCTGAAGTTTGCGAGGTTATTAAGTCAGATTATTTAGACTGTTTAATGTTTGCGTGAGCAGCAGCTAAACGAGCAATCGGAACTCTGAAAGGAGAACATGAAACATAGTTTAATCCCATTCTGTTACAGAAATCAACTGAAGCAGGATCTCCACCTTGTTCGCCACAGATACCAACCTTTAAATTATTACGTGTAGCACGGCCTTTTACAACTGCCATTTCGACTAACTGTCCAACACCGTCCTGATCAATGGTCTGGAATGGATCGGCAGCAATTACTTTTTTATCTAGATAATCGTGCATAAATCCACTAACATCATCGCGGCTAAAACCAAATGTCATCTGGGTTAGGTCGTTGGTTCCAAATGAGAAGAATTCAGCAGTTTTTGCCATACGATCGGCTAGAAGACAAGCCCTAGGAATTTCGATCATTGTTCCATATAAGCATTTAATTTCTGCTATTTCGAATTTAGCTTCAACTTCTTTCTTAACTCTGTCGAAAATTACTTTCGAAACATTAAGTTCGTTTACATCGCAAGTAACAGGAACCATAATCTCTGGCATTGGGTTTTTGCCTTCTTTAATAAGTTCTGCTGATGCTTCGAATAACGCGCGGAACTGCATTTCGGTAATCGCTGGGTAGGTTACACCAAGACGAACACCACGATGTCCCATCATTGGGTTAGTTTCGTGTAGAGCATCAACTCTTTTTGCAACTTCTTCGGCAGAAATTCCAATTTGTGCAGCAATTTCAGCTTGTTTTTCTGGTGTATGAGGAGCAAATTCGTGTAGTGGTGGATCGAGAAGACGGAAAGTAACAGGTAAATTGTTCATTACTTCCATAGTTCCTTTCATATCGCGTTTTACGAATGGAGCTAACTCGTCAATTGCAGCTTTACGCTCTTGGTCGTTAGAAGCAAGAATCATTTTTCTTAAGATAAACAAAGGCTCATCTGCTCCTTTACCGTAGAACATGTGCTCGGTGCGGAAAAGTCCGATACCTTCTGCTCCAAAATCACGAGCTGTTTGTGCATCTTCTGGAGTATCAGCATTTGTGCGAACGCCCATTTTGCGGAATTTATCAGCCATGCTCATAAATGCTTGGAATCTTGGATTCTCAGATGAGTCCATAAGTTCCATTGCAAAGTTGTATACGTGTCCGCGTGTACCATTAAGTGTGATAATGTCGCCTTCTTTTACAACTATGTCAGTTCCTTTAATGGTTGCAGTTTTCTTTTCTTCGTTAACATCCATTGTGCCAGCACCAACGATACAACATTTTCCCCATCCGCGGGCAACAAGAGCAGCGTGAGAAGTCATACCTCCCAAAGCAGTTAAAATACCGTCAGAAACACGCATACCTTCAACGTCTTCAGGGTTAGTTTCTTTGCGAACAAGAATTACTGTTTCTCCTTTACGCGACCAAGCTACTGCATCTTCTGCAGAGAAAACAGCTTTTCCAACAGCAGCACCAGGACCAGCTGGTAAACCTTTAACTATTGGAGTAGCGTTCTTTTCAGCATTTGGGTTTACGATTGGGTGAAGAAGTTCGTCCAATTGGTCTGGATCAACACGCATTACTGCAGTTTTCTCATCAATACGACCTTCGGCCAACATATCCATTGCCATGTTTAATGCAGCAGTACCAGTTCTTTTACCTACGCGACATTGTAACATATAAAGTTTGCCTTCCTGAACGGTAAATTCAATGTCAAGCATATCTTTAAATGTGTCTTCCAAGGTAGTGCGAATATCATCTAGCTCTTTGTAAATCACAGGATACTGATCTTGCATCGACATAAGATGTTTGTTCTGCTCGTTTTTAGTATCGTTGTTTAGTGGACTTGGAGTGCGGATACCTGCAACAACGTCTTCACCCTGAGCATTAACAAGCCATTCTCCATAGAAAAGATTCTCGCCTGTAGCAGGGTTTCTTGTGAAAGCAACACCTGTTGCTGAAGAATCACCCATATTTCCAAAAACCATTGCCTGAACGTTAACAGCTGTTCCCCATTCGTCTGGAATTCCTTCGATGCGACGATAAGAAATAGCTTTTTTGCCATTCCAGCTTTTAAATACCGCTCTAATTCCACCTTCGAGCTGTGCTTTTGCATCGTCTGGGAATTCAACACCAATAACTTCTTTTACTTTTTTCTTAAATAAGTCAGCAAGTATCATAAGATCATCTGCTGTTAAATCAGTATCCGAAGCATAAGATCTCTGATGTTTGTATTCATCAAGCATCTCGTCGAGCTGACGACGAATGTTTTTATCTAGACCTTCGGCTTTGTCCATTACAACATCAGCATACATCATTATTAAACGACGGTATGAGTCATAAACAAAACGTGGGTTGTTAGTTTTCTTGATAAGACCAGGGATTGTTGCAGTACAAAGACCAATGTTTAGAACGGTGTCCATCATACCAGGCATAGAACTGCGCGCGCCAGAGCGACAAGAAACCAGTAATGCATTGTCGGCATCACCATATTTCATACCCATTGCTTCTTCTACTTTTGCCATAGCTGACCAAACTTCGTCCATTAAACCATTTGGCAATTGACAGCCATTTTCGTAATATTCGGTACAAGTGTCGGTTGTAATTGTAAGACCTGCCGGAACTGGTAAGCCTAATAAACACATTTCTGCAAGATTAGCACCTTTACCACCTAGCAGATTCTTCATTTTTGAATCACCTTCGGCTTGTTTATTTCCGAAACTGTAAACTCTTTTAATGTTTGTCATTTTAATCTGTAATTTATTGATTATTAGAATGTTACGTATTTAAACTCAATTTTTTTCAAGTTTTCAAAAATACAAAAAAAAAATGTTTTATAAAATATTTTAACAGCTTTCTGTAAGAATATTTATGAACAATTAATAAAAAACAGCCGGATTATTTGTCCGGCATATTTGATGTCACATTTTTCTATTTGTTAATATGAAAATCCACCTAGTTTTACAATGTCGGTTCTAGGATTAACGCACATGATAGGAATTTTCTTTGATAATTCGATATTGCGAGCTCGACGTATTTCTGTTACAGATTTTTTGTACTTATCGGTCATAAATAATACAACGTCAGGTTCAATTTCATTCATGTAATCATAAAGATTATCAGAGAAACCATTTTCAGGAACTGGTTTTAGTTCAAAATCTACATTATCTTTTTCGAAAATCGAGGTGGCGAAAAGTAAATTGCTATTAATTCCTGCTTTTTTTGCATTGTCAGTTGTTTCTGGATAAACCACATAAACTTTACTTTCGAACAGGTTTGTTAAATATTTAACCCAAAGGAATTTCGCCCTAGATTTTTTGTCGTCATCAATTGGAACACAAATTTTGTCGTATTCGCCATAGTTAAGAGGGCGTTGAACAAGAATGAAAGGAATCTTTACAAATTTCTGGATTACTTTCATTGCTCTTTTGATTGTCTTAAGGCCATGAGTGCCCATAACTGCAAGGTAAGCATTAGCCTCAATTCCGTAATTGTATATTGTTTCAAATAAATTTCCAGCTTTAACTACAGCCACAACATTATAATTGTTATGTTTTGAAGCAAATCTATCAGCAATTTTCTGCAATTCTGCTTGCCATTCTTCAATTTCTTTTTCACTACTTACAACATACAACATGTGTATGGGAAATCTAGAAATTCTTGCCAACTCATAAGCATGATCTAATGCAAAATTTGCCTCGTTGCTAAAATCAAAAGGAACTAATATACACTTTTCCATAATTTATTCTTTAGGTTATAATTAATGTGCTCACTCACTTTCTTAATGCTCTCGAACGAAAGAATTAAGTACGTAAATATAAACAAAGATAAAATAAAAAATGTTTATTTTTGAGAAATTTTTTAAAAAAGAAACAAAATATAAAATTTTACGATATGAATTTTGATCTTATAGTTATCGGTAGTGGTCCTGGTGGTTATGTTGCTGCAATTCGTGGAGCTCAATTAGGAATGAATGTAGCTGTGGTCGAAAAGGCCGAGCTTGGTGGAATTTGTCTAAACTGGGGATGTATTCCAACTAAAGCATTGCTTAAAAGTGCGCAGGTTTACAATTATTTTAAACATAGTGAAGATTATGGGATTGTAAACGAAGGAACTGTAAAACCAGATTTTCAAAAAGTGATTGCTCGTAGTAGAGAAGTAGCTGCAAACATGAGCAAAGGAATTGAATTTCTCTTTAAGAAAAATAAAATTACTGTTCTTCGTGGATATGCAAAGCTTGCTGGAAATAATTCGGTTAATGTAACTGATGCTGATGGTAATTCAGAAAATTATTCTGCAAATCATATTATTTTAGCAACTGGTGCTCGTTCTAAAGAAATTGCTGGAATTAAGCAGGATGGTAAAAATATTATTGGTTATCGCGAAGCTTTAAGTCTCGAAAATTTGCCTCAATCAATGGCTGTTATTGGTTCAGGAGCAATTGGTTCTGAACTGGCATTTTTCTATGCTTCGATGGGAACCGAAGTGACATTGATAGAATATATGACGGAAATAGTTCCGCTCGAAGATGAAGAGGTTTCGAAACAACTTGCGCGCTCATTTAAGAAAGCAGGAATAAAAGTTATGTCTGGAACAGCTGTGAAAAATGTTGAAGTAAATGATGGTAAATGTATAGTTAACTACACTGATAAAAAAGGTGATGCCGTTTTAGAATGTGAAATAGTTTTGTCTGCTGTTGGAGTAACAACAAATCTTGAGAACCTTGGATTAGAAGAAGTAGGAGTGAAGACTGAATATTCTAAGGTTATTGTTGATGAGTTTTACCGAACCAATATCGAGGGAATTTATGCAATAGGTGATATTATTCCTGGTCCGGCGCTTGCACATGTTGCATCTGCCGAAGCAATATGCTGTGTCGAAAAGATCGCAGGACATAATCCTCCAGTTATAGATTATTCAAATATTCCATCATGTGTTTATACAACTCCTGAAATTGCTTCGGTTGGGTTATGCGAGCAAAAGTTAAAGGAAAAAGGCATTGAATATAAAGTAGGTAAATTTCCATTTATAGCATCGGGAAAAGCTGCTGCTGCTGGAAATAAGGATGGTTTTGTAAAACTTCTTTTCGACGCTTCTACTGACGAATTACTAGGTGCACATTTTATTGGTGACAATATTGCAGAAATGATTGCCGAAATGGTAGTCCTTAAAAAACTTAACGGAAAAGGTAAAGATTTGATTAAATCAATTCACCCACACCCAAGTTTGTCGGAAGCTGTTATGGAAGCTGCTGCGGCTGCACATAATGAGGTGATCCATCTGTAATGCTTTATAGATAAAAAAAACCGCTGAGAAGCGGTTTTTTTTATCTCTTTATTGTCACACTCCCTGTTAGTGGCTCAAGGCCTTCGGTTAATGTTATAACATACCAATAAGTGTCGCTTGGAAGGTCTAGCCCTGCATAAATTCCATTCCACGAGAATTGTGCTCCATCTGATTGATACAGTTTTTTCCCGTATCTATCAAAAACCTCAACAGTCACTCCTGGATAATGGTATAAACCTGTAATAACCCAAGTGTCGTTGTAACCATCGCCGTTTGGAGTGAAGAAATCGGGAATTTGCAATGATTGATCGAGATACACGTCAACAGTTATCATACAGTAATTCTCGTCCATTATCGAAATTGTGTACGTGTCGGATTCTAAACCAATAAACACATTAGAAGTTTGCCAAGTGTCGCCATCGTGAGAATATATTAATGGTGGCGTTCCACCAGTGGC
>JAQVGK010000565.1 GCA_028696755.1 Bacteroidales bacterium
AGTTCGCAACTACGATGGCAAATCAGATGCTGGTCGTTACGGTGGTCGCTACAGCTACTACATGCACGAGAAAGTTCATATCTATCCTGATACACTATGCTGGATAAGCGACTTTACTTACTCATACAACGAGCCAATGACTAAAATGTATTTCTGGCATCCTGCTTACGACTATTATCCAGTAGTTGGTGTTAGCTGGACACAGGCAAATGCATTCTGCAAATGGAGAAGCATGCTAAAAAATGCATACCAGAGAACAATTGGTGATTATTATCTTAACGAATACCGCTTACCAACAGAAGCTGAATGGGAATATGCATCACGTGGAGGTTTAGATTTAGCTATGTATCCATGGGGAGGTTTATATACACGTAATTACAGCGGTTGTTTTATCGCCAACTTTAAACCTATGAGAGGTAACTATTATGATGATGGTGGTGTTCAAACTCTTATGGTTGCTACTTACGATCCAAACGAATGGGGACTTTATGATATGGCTGGAAATGTTGCAGAATGGACAAGCAACGCATTTGAAGAGTCAGCTTACAGCTATACCCACGATTTAAATCCTGACCATTCATATTATGCACATCCAGACGATCAAATGGCTATGAAACGCAAAGTTGTTCGTGGTGGTTCGTGGAAAGATGTTGCTTATTATATGCAGAATGGCTCGCGCACATACGAATACCAAGATTCAGCAAAAAGCTATATCGGCTTCCGTTGCGTAAGAACTTATTTAGGTCGTCACAGAGGCGATGGAACATCTTATTCACAAGTTTATCAATAAGAATCATTAAGTATTATTTGAGTATATTTTATTAACGGAGTATTAATTAAAAACTGACACGATTATGAGATTGAGCGAATTTACCTCGAGTAAAAGTTACAAAAAAATTATGGGTTTTGTTTATGGATGGGGTGCTGCCGTAGTTATGGTTGGAGCATTGTTCAAAATCCAGCACTTACCAGGATCAGGTATTATGTTAACAGTTGGTCTTTTGGTAGAAGCAGCTATTTTCTTCCTTTCAGCATTCGAGCCACCTCACGAAGAGGTTGACTGGAGTTTGGTTTATCCAGAACTAGCAGGTGTTGAAGAAAATCTTAACATTTCGGACAAAAAAGCGGCTATTACTTCAAAAAAATCAGCTTTGGAGAAATTTGACGCTATGATCGAAAACGCTGAAATTTCACCCGATTTATTCGAGAAATTAGGCCATGGTCTAAAGAACCTCAATTCAACTGCCGAAAAATTACATGATGTATCAGACGCAACTGTTGCAACAAATAACTACGTTGCTAATTTCGAAAAAGCTTCTGAAAAAGTTGCTTCTTTTGCTGATGCTTATGGAAGCTCTGCTGAAAAATTAAATGTTCAGGCTGACAAACTTGCTTCGACATACGAAAAATCAGCAAATGTTGTTGGAACTTCTGGCGAACAGTTGGCAATTACTTACAACAAACTTATCGAGAACATGAATAAAGAACTCGAAATGTCTGCTGGAGGTGGAAAAACATATAACGAACAATTAAGTATAATGAATAAAAACTTGTCTGCTCTTAACGCAGTTTACGAACTTCAATTGTCGGGAACAAACCAACAAATCGAAGCTTCTAAAGCTATGTATAACGGACTTGATGAAATTCTTACAAATATGAAACAATCTGCTGAGGATACTAGAAAGTACCGTGAAGAAATCAGCAAATTGAGCCATAATCTTGCTGCAATGAATACCATTTATGGTAATATGCTTGCTGCAATGAATTTCAATAAAGGCTAAGCAAAGTAGTTGTTATTTATTATGTTGAATTTAAAAACTTAATTATATGTCAGGAGGAAATTGCCCGGAAACCCCGAGGCAGAAAATGATTGGTATGATGTACCTGTTTTATACTGCTCTCTTGGCGCTTAACGTGTCGTCCGAGATTGTTACGGCATTCGTTAAGATTGACGAGAGCATAAAGAAAACTACATTAAACTTCTCTGCCAAAACCAATTCACTTTATGGTGTTATTGATGCGAAAGCAGCTGAACAACCTGGAAAATATACCGAATTGGCGAAACAGGCTCACGATATCGAGTCTCAGGCAAATAAGTTTTATAACGATATTGACAGACTGAAGTTAATGATTATTCAAGAGAGTCAAGGATCTGAAACCACACTCGAAGACGAAATCAAGAAAAAAGACGACTTGCACGCTGCAACTATTATTATGGTTGGCGAAGGCGGTCGTATGATGGGTGATAGCTTAAGAGGTTGGATGGAAGGTTTTAGAACAACATTACTTGGGATTGTTCAGGATACTTCGTTAACAGTTTATAAAAACGTTTCGAAAAATCTTGAAATTGTTGATCAACTCGACAACAAAGATGAGCCATGGAAATGGGAAGAGACGCTCTGCCGTGGTATGCCTATGATTGGAACTTTAGCTATGCTTTCGAAATTACAAGCTGATATTCGTAATGCTGAGGCTGATGTTCTTGAATTCATGATTGCTAAACTCGAAGGTCTTGATATTCGCATTACATCTTTGGAAGCATTGGTTTCTACACCAAGAAGTTTCATTATTCGCGGAGGAAAATACACATCTAACGTTTTCCTTGGTGCACGTGATACATCAATGAGACCAACAATATATTTAACTTACAATGCTCCTTTCTACGATTCAGTAGTTGAAA
>JAQVGK010000056.1 GCA_028696755.1 Bacteroidales bacterium
AGCTGTCCCTGTTTTGACAAGGGGTAGGTTTTTAAAAATCATAAAACAAATACCGTAAGCGTCTGAATATCTGATAGTTACAATTTATATTGAACTAAATTTTATTTTTTGTCGGTTGATACTGATTCTTAAAATAAAATATTATTTCATCGAATAATTTTGATACCTAATAGAATTGCGAAGTTAAATGTTTAATGTGAATTTTTGTTAATTCAAGTAAAGATATGTAATTGGGAATTTTAGCAAATAGCATCTGATAGTTTAAGTTTTTATGGCATTTTTGCATGCGTTGAATTAATTATTTTATTATTGTATATTATTTGCGCTCTGATTCAATTGATTTTTTTTATCTTTATAAAAATTTTAAAATCATTTTATAACTTAATTAAAACTATAAAGTCATGGCAAAATCTAAAGACGCAAAAAAGGAAACTAAGAAAGAGCCAGCAAAATCGGCTAAAGAAAAAAAAGCAGAAAAAAGAGAAAAGAAGGCTAAAAAATAGCCTTTTTTTTTCTGTCTTTTCGTGTTTTAAATAGCTTGCAAAAAGGCTAAGGCGGAGGAGGTTTGCTGCAAACCCCAAAAGGCTTACGCAAGTATATTTAGCAGTTTTTTTCTGTTAGTAGTATGAATATAGGTGGCTGGGGGTTTTGCTTTTTGCGATTGTTTTCAGCATAAAAATATGTTTCACAAACACAGGTTTTATCCTAAAAGATATTACGCAAAATGTCTCGAAGCCACCGTCATCGCTTCCCCACCTCTGGAGGCAAATAATAATACTCCACTCCTTCATGATTCATCTCTGGAACAGGATATTTGGATGCTGATTTAGTTTTTAATTCGTTTCTTCTGTCGGTCGGTAATGTATAATTATTCGGCTCAAAAACTAACCTGTAGAGATTGTAAAGAAACATGTAATCCATTCCGGCATATTCCATTGGCGTTTTCGAATTACGATTTCCTTTGTTGTTGGGCCAGTTTAACCGCGACGACGAAGACCAATATGGATGATAATCACTTATCGTATTATCTGTAGTTGGGCCATTTGCAGGCGCAAAGCCGAGCAGCTCAGAATAGTATTTTTTGTCTTCATCAAAAAACTTTTTCCCAGCAGAGTAAACATTTTTATACTTTGCAGGATGTAAAATTACGAGTACTAATGGGTTGTGCTCATATGTCCAGCCTTCGCGTTTGTCGCCAAGTAAAAAAAGCAGATCGCATGATTTTTCTTTCCAGTTTATGTCGGCAACACTAGCAAGCGCTCTAAACATGTAATCGTCGATGTTATCTGGGACTGGAAATCCGCCGTCTCCTAGAAACTTCATGTTTTTGAAAAGTAAGGCTTTGAACAAATAGGAGGCAAGCCCTTTGTCGGAATTATCGGTGTGATAAATATCTTTTCCAGTGATGAAATTTGCCGCTTCGGCAATGCCGAACGAATTCATCCAAACGCCCATATCTTCACCGTTTCCTTCAGCTACTAAATCATTTGTTACAGGATTCATAATATACCAATAACTCGACATAATTCCACCAAATTGATTCTCCGATGGTCGTGCTCGTCCTTTATTCGGTTTTAAAACAATTTTCTGTTCAGGATACTCTTGTCGGCAATGCATGACTAATCTATCGGTAAGATCATCCACCCAATTGTCGAACGAAACAATATTTCCTTTCATTATGCCTTTTGATTTTAGATAATCGGGAATATAGTCGTTACGAAATTTGATTTCGATTCTGCTAATATCTTCGTCGTCAACTAAGAATTTTACTAGTGCAAGCGATTGAAGCATGTAAATTATATTGTCCTGACTCATTCCTTGTTTGGGAATAACTCCAATCTGAAAAATAGATGAGTATCTGTTGGTTCCGTCTTTTGTCTTGTTATGCCAACCATATTCGTCATTAAAATGTTTATAATATTGACGCCAGAATCCAAGACTTACATCATCGCGAATCAAAAAACCATTAATATCATCGGGATATTTAACCAAGTCCGAATCACTAATGCCCGGCTCTGTATTATGATGTTTTCGCAGAGTATATTCAGAATATAAATCAAGTCGCTCTAAAGCGATCATCGAATATAGTAGCATTGCCAAAGTCTCCTGATAATCTTGATTGTTGTTTTTTAATAGGCGATATTCAGTTGCCAAAATGCCAAGCCAATGATTAAAATTACTATTTCCATCGCTCCAGCTTACCCAAGCAACATTGCCTAATGTATCAAGCCTACGATCAACAGCTGGGATGTTTACCCCAAATTGCTCCACGTCTGAACTAATCATAATCCATTCCTGCAACAATCTGTTTCGGTAAAGTACATACTTCTCGCTTAAACTCACCGATTTCTCAGCATATATTCCAAGTGAAAAACACAGAATAAAAACTAATAAAAGGCTTAATCGCATATTCAGATTTTTTTCTCAAAAATAATCAGAATTTTTTTAAGTAGTATCTGCTCTTAAACGAATGTTACGTTTAAACATTTTTGAAAATGCCATAAGTCTTTCCTTTACTAGGCATTTAACAATATATTGTTGAAATATTAGCTTGTATAAATGAGTTCTAGCTTTAAAGAATCAATATTTTAGCATAAAAATGAATTCATGAGGCACATAGCAATTACAATATTAATTTTATTCTGTGGATTTTCGGCCAGCGCACAGATGACGCCCGAACAATATATTGGCAAATATGCCGAAATGGCTGTTAAAGAAATGAAAAGAAGCGGAGTTCCGGCGAGTATTACACTTTCGCAAGGTATGCTCGAATCGGGTAACGGAAATTCATATTTGGCAAAGGATGGAAATAATCATTTTGGAATTAAATGCCATAAATGGGAGGGAGAAAAGATTTATGCTGATGATGATGCAAAAGGTGAGTGTTTTAGAAAATACAAAAGCGTAGAAGAATCTTTTAAAGATCATTCCGACTTTTTGCGTCAAAACAGTCGCTATCATTTTTTGTTCGACCTAGAAATTACCGATTATAAAGGCTGGGCAAAAGGATTGAAACAAGCTGGTTATGCTACTAGTCCGACTTATGCAGAGAGTTTGATTAAGCTAATCGAGAAATACGAGCTTAACGATTACGATTCGGGCAAGGCAAAACCAATTGATAATGATAAACCCGACAAACGTCCACGTAAAAATACCGATCCTGTAAACGACCAATTTGTAATTAATCCTTATGCCGACGAAGTTTACATTAATAATAATGTTCCTTATGTTGTAGTAAAAGATAGTATTATGCTTCGTGATCTGTCCCTGCAGCTTGATTTAATGAACTGGCAACTTGCTCAGTATAACGATTTGGATAAAGACGCTGCAGTGTATCCCGGCGAACATATCTATATAAAACCAAAACGGAATAAAGCAGAAAAACAATTCAGTACTCACACTCTCTCCGAAGGCGAGTCTTTACGGGATGTTTCCCAAAAATATGCTGTAAAAATCAAAAAAATAATGAAGTATAATAACTTTGAAGAAAATCAGGATGTTAAACCTGGTACAGTTATAAAGTTGAGGAAGTAGAGTAGAAAACTCAATTTTTATTGATTAGGGTTGATTCTTGCTTTAATAATGTGAAATATAAAGGCATATCTATACTTAAATTTGATACAAGATAGAATATGCAATAGCTATGTGAAAATTTCCAAATATTATTAAATCTAAATGTGTATCATTTCGCCAAAACAATTTAACTTTGTGTAACAAAATCTGGTTTTTGCAATTTGTGATTAACATTAATAGTCACAGGGAATATGTGGGTAAGATTAGTACGACATTTTTGATAATTTTATGGAAAATAAAAGAATATTCGGTTTAGAGAGAAATGTCTTTTTTACAGGATTGACAAGTTTTTTTACCGATATATCTGTAAAAATGATTTATAGTGTAATGCCTTTATTTTTAATGTCAATAGGTGCATCAAAGACTTCTATTTCATTAATTGAGGGGATTGCTGAGAGTACGGCGTCTTTATTTAAAGCTTTTTCGGGCTATTGGAGCGATAGAATTGGTAAGAATAAGCCCTTTATGTTAATAGGTTATGGTATAACTGCTTTGATTACTCCATTATATGTTTTAGTCCGTTTTCCGGTTCAGGTATTACTGTTAAGATTTGTTGAAAGAGTCGGTAAAGGAGTTAGGACTGCGCCACGAGATAGTTTAATTAGCGGGTCAGTACCTAAAAATGAAACTGGTAAAAACTTTGGATTTCATAAAGCAATGGACAATAGTGGCGCAATCTTGGGCCCATTAGTTGCTTTTGTGCTATTATACTTTTTCCCATTAGATTTTAAAAATATATTCCTCATTGCTACTATTCCGGCAATACTCGGAGTAATTTCTATCGCTGTATTTATTAAGGAAGCAAAGCTTGTTAAAAAAGAAAAGAATAACAAGTTTCATTTAAATCAACTGCCAAAAAAATTCTACTTCTTTTTATGTATTGTGTTTGTTTTTACGCTTGGCAACTCTGCTGATGCCTTATTGCTAGTAAAAACTGCTGAAACCGGAATAAATAAATCTTATGTTCCGTTTGTTTATATGATTTTTAATACAGTTTCTGTATTTTTAGCAATCCCTATAGGTAAAATATCTGATAAAATAGGTCGCGAAAAACTAATAATTATTGGATTTTTAGTGTATTCAGTCGTGTATTACTTTTTTGGCAGATTTAATAACCTCAACGTATTTATATTTTTATTTGCATTATATGGTCTTTATAGTGCCTTAGTTGATGGAAGTCAGAAAGCATTGATTTCTGATATTGTTAGTAAAGATCTTAAAGGCACCGGTTTTGGTTTATATCATGCAGTGTTGGGAATAACGCTTCTTCCGGCAAGTTTAATTGCAGGCTTATTATATGATAAGTTAAATTCCAATGCTCCATTTTATTTTGGTTCATCTATGGCGCTTCTGGCTTCTATTCTCATGATAGTTTTTGTAATTGTTGATAAGAAGAACAAAAGAAAGGTAATGGTAAATCAATAATTGAGTTATCTTACTAGCTGAATCAATAATATTAAATTTACTATAACTACAAAACGAAAATTCAATTAGTAAATGCGAATTTATTATTATTTTGTATTATTGCATTGTTGAAGTTTTATAGAAATAAATTTGTGAATAAAATCTAGCATTGGAATTATTAAAATGAAAATAGAAGTACATACTTTAAAGGATAGCAAAATTGCCGAATTAATTTCCGACAAAATTATTATTAACAATACAACTGACGGCTTGGACTTATTAGGGAACTTATATTATCAAGGTTTTGACAGAATAATAATTTATGAGAAGAATATTACTCCCGCATTTTTCGATCTTAAAACCAGAATAGCAGGCGAGATTCTGCAAAAGTTTTCGAATTATCGTGTCAGATTAGCAATCGTTGGCGATTTTTCAAAGTATAACAGCAAAAGTTTAGCCGACTTTATTTTTGAAAGCAATAAAGGCAATCATGTAAATTTTGTAGAATCAGTAGAGGATGCAGTGAAAATGCTTTCGTAGTAGATTATCATATCTTGTCAGAATTATTTTTGTAAAAAGAAAATATCTTGTACATTTGAAGAATATGAAGATTGTATTATCAGATAAGTTTTTTGTAAATGACAAGAAGCATAAAAATTGATGTAAATGGTAATGAAATAGCAATTGTAAAAAACGACAATAATGATTATATTTCGTTAACCGATATTGCTAGGCATAAAGATGCTGAACATACCGATAGTATTATCTAGAACTGGATGCGCAATAGAAATACCATTGAATTACTTGGATTTTGGGAAATTATTTATAATCCAAATTTTAAACCCCTCGAATTCGAGGGGTTTAGAAAACAGGCTGGTTTACACAGTTTTGTAATGACTCCTAAGGAAGCTAGAAATGCAATGGGGAGAATTATTACATCGATTCTTTCCTGACTTCGACACCTTTTTTCACTTAAATTTGCAACCTTCTGATAATCAGCAGTTTACAAAATATAAAATTACAAAATGGGTGTCCCCATTAAGTAAAATCAACAATCTTGCGGTAAAAAGGCTTTTATATAGAATTAGAAATGATCGATATTTTCCTATTAAGTTATAGAATAATCAGCGATGCTTTGCTTATACAAAGTAAAAACGCTAGGCAAACTGTAAGGAAATAAAATATTACGAGCTTCAAATGTGCGAATAAAGCGGTAATTAGTATTCGAAACGACGCGCGTTGGCCATGAAGAAACGCCGGGCCAGCTCCGGCCTTGTGAATGGTGGAACAAATAGAACTGTAGCAAAGAGGTTTATCCAGCTTTGCTTACAGTTCTTTTGTTCCAACAGAGCGGGGGGAAGGATCGTTTCTTCTTGATTTCTTTGTAACTTTCTTGATCAAGCAAGAAAGTTTGAAATGTAAAATAAGATATATTTCTGTAGGGTGTCCCAGTGTCGAAGTCAGGACAGTTTTGTAATGACTCCTAAGGAAGCTACAAATGCAATGGGGAGAATTATTACATCGATTCTTTCATTCTGGTAGTTATCGAGTAAATTCAATTTTAGGCTTCTGATTTACCGAATTTGGGCTACTTGTTTTAAAAATTACATACTCTGTCTAGCATTTAATACATGTTATTTTCTCTTGTGTTTTTAAGATAAATTTGTATTTTTGTAGAAAGTAATTTATAAAAATGGTGCAATCAGATTTTTTATAGTGTCATTTTATAATAATGACTTTATTTTTAGTTTTAATTGACAAAATTATTAAATGTTAATCCTAAAGATTTATTGAAAGAAGAGTAATGACTAAAGAATTCCAAATAGAAGAAAACCTTATCAAGCAACTCACAGAGTTGAAGTACAACTATCGCCCTGATATAGTTGACCGCAAAACGCTTGAACAAAACTTCAAAACAAAGTTTGAAGCACTTAACCGTGTAAATTTGTCTGAAAGTGAATTTTTGCGTTTGCGTGAGGAAATTATCAATCCTGATGTATTTGCAGCATCAAAAATGCTCCGTGAACGAAATTACTTTCAGCGTGAAGATGGAACACCTTTGCATTACACTTTAGTAAATATAAAAGATTGGTGCAAAAACGACTATGAAGTTATTAATCAATTACGCATCAATACCGAAAACAGCAATCACCGATACGATGTTATTTTGCTGATAAATGGATTGCCGGTTGTCCAAATCGAATTAAAGAAAATTGACATTTCACCACGTAAAGCAATGCAACAAATCGTGGATTATAAAAATGATTTAGGAAACGGATATAGCAATACGTTAATGTGTTTTATGCAGTTGTTTATTGTAAGCAACAGCAATCGTACTTATTATTTTGCCAACAATAAAAACCAACATTTCGCCTTTAATGCCGATGAACAATTTCTGCCTATTTATGAATTAGCAGAAGAAAACAATAAGAAGGTCAATTATCTGGAAGAGTTTACCGATAAGTTTCTGAAAAAATGTACGCTTGGCGAAATGATTAGCAAATACATGGTTTTGGTCGAAAGCGAACAAAAATTGCTTGTAATGCGACCTTATCAGATTTATGCAGTAAAAGCAATTGAGAATTGCGTAAATCAAAACAGAGGAAACGGTTATATCTGGCACACAACAGGAAGTGGAAAAACTTTGACTTCTTTTAAAGCATCAACATTACTCAAAGGCAATAATGAAATTGAAAAATGCTTGTTTGTGGTTGACCGCAAAGACCTTGACCGACAAACCCGTGAAGAATTCAATAAATTTCAAGAAGGAAGTGTTGAAGAAAACACCAATACTGAAACATTAGTTAGGCGGTTATTATCGACTGACTATGCCGATAAAGTAATTGTTACCACCATCCAAAAATTAGGATTAGCTTTAGATGGCACATACAAAAACCCTTCGACTTCGCTCAGGACAAGGAATTACAAAGAGCGTTTAGAGCCACTTCGCAACAAACGCATGGTTTTCATTTTTGACGAATGCCACCGTTCACAGTTTGGCGATAATCATAAAGCCATTAAAGAGTTTTTCCCGAATGCTCAATTATTTGGTTTTACAGGTACACCAATTTTTGATGAAAATGCAACTTACAACATTAGAGAATGTGAATATGCTTCATACAAAACCACACAAGACATTTTCGAAAAACAATTACACGCTTATACAATAACCAACGCCATTGAAGATAAAAATGTACTTCGTTTCCATATTGATTATTTCAAAGGTAAAGGTAGCAAAAATCCAAAGCCGGGCGAACCTATTGCACAACAGGCAGTAGTAGAAGCTATCGTTGAAAAACACGATGCAGCAACAAATTCGAGGCGTTTTAATGCTATTCTTGCAACAGCTTCAATCAATAACGCTATAGAATTTTATCAGTTATTCAAAGAGGTTCAAAAGAAGAAACAAAACGAAAATTCAGACTTTATTCCTTTGAACATTGCTTGTGTTTTTTCTCCACCAGCAGATGGAAACAAAGATATTCAGCAAATACAAGAGGATTTGATTCAGGAAAAAGAAGATAACAAACAAAATCCTGAAGAAAAGAAAGCGGCATTAAAAACAATAATTGATGATTACAATTTACAATTTGGCACAAATCACAACATCTATGACTTTGATTTGTATTATCAAGATATTCAAAAGCGAATAAAAGATCAGAAATATAGCAACAAGGATTATCCACACAAAAACAAGATTGACATTACCATAGTCGTGGATATGTTGCTAACTGGTTTCGATTCAAAATACCTGAATACTTTGTACGTTGACAAAAACCTTAAATACCACGGTCTCATTCAGGCTTTCTCTCGCACCAACCGAATTCTGAACGATACCAAACCTCACGGGAATATTTTGGATTTTCGTTCTCAGCAGGATGCAGTTAATCAGGCAATAGCTTTATTTTCAGGTGTCGATGAAGATAAATCTAGAGAAATTTGGTTGGTTGATCCAGCCCCTATAGTGATTCAGAAATTTAAAGAAGCAGTAGAAAAATTGGGCATCTTTATGCAAGAACATGATTTAGCTTGCGAACCACAAGAAGTTTATAATTTAAAAGGAGATGCGGCACGAATAAGTTTTATTCAAAATTTTAAAGAAGTACAACGGCAACTGCTTGCCTTAGGTCAATTTACCGATTTGGAGCCAGAACAAAAGGCTATGATAGATCAAATATTGCCTAAAGATACTTTTTTGGAATTCAAAAGTTCATATTTAGAAACTGCTAAACAATTTAAAAAGCGTCAAGAAAAAGAAGGAGACCAAGCTTCGCCCGAAATTCAGCAATTGGATTTCGAATTTGTGCTTTTTGCTTCGGCTATTATTGATTACGATTATATAATGAACCTGATTGCCGACAGTACGCAAAAAAAACCTGCAAAGCAGAAAATGACCAAGTCACAGGTAATTAGTTTGCTAAGTTCAAATGCCAACCTGATGGACGAGCAGGAAGATTTAACCGAATACATAAATGGTTTGGATTGGAACAGCGGGCAAGATGTTGAAACATTGCGAAATGGTTACGACAAATTCAAAGACGATAAATACAACAAAGAACTGGCTGGCATAGCTAACAAAAACGGACTAAAAACAACCGATTTGAAAACCTTTGTGGAACAGATTATGAGCCGTATGATTTTTGACGGCGAAAAACTAACTGACCTGTTAGAACCACTAGAACTTAGTTGGAAAGAACGCAGGGTAAAAGAATTGGCGTTAATGACAGACTTAGTACCACTATTAAAAAAAATAGCCCAAGGAAGAGAAATATCAGGATTAGCAGCTTATGAGTGAAGAAAAATTAATACCAGAATTGCGTTTCCCTGAGTTTAAGAACGAGGGTGAATGGAAAGAATCCGTTTTAGGTTCAGTAGTCGAAATGAAAGGACGGATTGGATACAGAGGATATACAACAGAGGATATTGTCGACAAAGGGAAAGGAGCAATAACGTTAAGTCCATCGAACTTTAATGAAAATGGTCACTTGAATTTTGAAAAATGCACCTACATTTCTTGGGATAAATATGAAGAGTCGCCAGAGATTCAACTTGAAGAAGGTCAAACAGTATTAGTAAAGACAGCATCCGTTGGTAAAACTGCTTACGTTGATAAACTTCCTGAGAAAGCCACTGTTAATCCACAAATTGTAGTATTAAAACCAAAGTCAATTCATAATCGGTTTCTAGCATTTACTGTTTCACATCAAAACACTCAAAATCAAATTAGAAATAATGTCGGAGCAGGTGCAATCCCTAATATATCGCAAGAAATTATTTCTAAACTAGAAATTCTTCTTCCACCTGATGTGAAAAGAAAAGAACAACAAAAAATCGCCTCCTGCCTATCTTCCTTGGATGAAGTAATTACAGCCCATAGCTTAAAACTGGAGCTACTCAAAGACCATAAAAAAGGCTTGATGCAAAACCTTTTTCCGCACCCTTCGGCGAGCTCAGGGGGCGGCACGGTGGCTGAGCCTGTCGAAGCCAAAGTGCCAAAATATCGGTTTAAGGAGTTTGAGAAAGATGGGGAGTGGGGGGAGAAAAAGTTAGGAGAGGTTAGTAAAATGCAAGCAGGAAAATTTGTGAGCGCAACAGAAATCAAGGACAAATTGACGGAAGGTTTGTTTCCTTGTTATGGAGGGAATGGGTTACGTGGATATACTAAATCGTTTACAAATACAGGGACTTATTCTTTAATTGGGAGGCAAGGTGCATTGTGTGGGAATATAACTTTGGCTGAAGGGAATTTTCACGCAACCGAACACGCTGTTGTTGTAACGCCTAAAACCAATATTGATACAATTTGGCTTTATTACGAACTTGAACTATTGAATTTAAACCAGTATGCAACTGGCCAAGCCCAACCAGGTCTGTCTGTTAGTAATTTAGAACAAGTGGAACTTAGTTTACCAAGAAAACTTGCAGAACAACAAAAAATCGCCACTTGTCTTTCTTCCTTAGATGCACTCATCACTGCACAGGCAGAGAAGATAGAGCAATTGAAATTGCATAAAAAGGGGTTGATGCAGGGGTTGTTTCCAAAAATAAATGATTAATATTATGGAAAATTGGATACATACGGCAATACAGCTTTTGCAAAGAAGTCTTAGGCCTATACCACAGGAGTTAAACGAACTGGATTGGAAAAGTGGCTTATCCGATAAAAGTGAACGATTGGCACAGCATATATCCGCTTTTGCCAATTATCCAACAGGTGGCTATTTGGCTTATGGCATTGGTAACGATGGTTCATCAAAGCCACTTTCCAAACAAGAAATGGACGAAATTGTACAGAAACTTGGGAATATTGCTCGAAACAATTTGGCTCAGCCCATTGGCATAGAGCACGCAGTGGCAGATTTTAATGGTGTGCCAGTTTTGTTTATTAGAATTCCAGAATATCACGACAAGCCTGTAAA
>JAQVGK010000566.1 GCA_028696755.1 Bacteroidales bacterium
CGGTGTTTACATTACTTCAGAACCCGATCCTGCAGAAATTAATTCCAGATTTGTTGCTTTCCGTGAAATGAGTTACAACTCTTGGAATTTTAGACTGGGTTTAAGATATACTTTTGCTGGAGAATAGGCAGTTAAATTACTATTCATCTCTTCCCCTCATACCACCAAACTGCTATGTCCGCATAGCAATAATATTTTGTGTTTTCGTCGGTAAAAAAGTCGGTGGAAAAATGCTTTTGAGAGATCATTTTTTTGATATGTGATTCGGTGTTGGTGAATCCACAATTATAGGCTGTGGCAAAGTATTTTAGTTTTTCGGATTGTGTGCTGAACTTATTGTTTTCAGTTTTACTTTCCATTATTTTTACAAACAATATCAGATATTTTATCTGTCCATCGAGCGTATCTAAGCGACGAATGCGTTTTTTTCTGGCTTCGGGTGTATCGCTAATGTCATAAACTTCGAGTCCAGCCATTGTGTTTGCATACTTTTCGATTTCTTCGGCAAATGATGGCTTCATCTGAAAGTAACCAATAGAAAAATCAATATGATCCTTGCCATGTTGAATGTAAAGAGTTTTTAGTGCAGATGTTTCGGCTATATTTAATATTGACGAGTACCTAATTAGTTCTGGAAAAATGATGCTTATTGCAAAATCTGGGTTTATACTAGCTGAGATTAATTCTGTTTTTATTTTTGGATGCTTTTGGATGAAGTTTTCGGCAAAGATATAGTCGTTACCAAATACTTTATTGTAATCTATGTTGTCGGCACTCGGATTGCAACCGAAGCCCAAAGGGCGAGCTCCGCGAAGCGAAATCCGAGCGAGCGACAGTGGGGAAATGTTGTCAACACCCGGATTATAAATCCGAGCGCGCGCCTGCATTGAGAGCTTTGTATCAAATGCCTGTAAGGAAAATGATAGTGTCAAAACACTAATAGCGACCAGTGCTGTTTTCATTAGAACGGAACAGAATATCTTATAACCTTTGTATTGTCTTTAAGTGAAAGCCAGACGAGTTTGCCGTTACATACTGTAGCGTACAATGGATATGGGTAATCTGTTATATCCCATAGTACAATTTTATCATAGGTCCATACAGCCCATTTGGTACCGTCGTCTGATAAAATCACGTTTTCTACATTGATATATGAATCTGGAAAACTTGCAATTTCTTTCGCGTTTATAAATATTGTGTTATCAGAAACCATTAGCCAGAAATTGCTGTTACCATTGTAGAAACTTGGATTGTTATTGTAAAGTTGATCGCTGAAAGGTCCGTATTTAGTCCCACTTTCATTATATACCCACGCTTTTGAGGCTTTCTCTTCCCCACTGGCATTTTCTTGCAGTTCGTTAATTTCAGTTACAATCCTCATAACTTCTTCTTCGCTAAGCTCTTTATCAATGATTTCCATCATTTTTGCATTGATAATTGCATCAATGTCGCTTTGGGTAGTTGTTGTAACAAGAAATTTTGTTCCAGAAGCATCGAAAACGATGTTATTAATGGATCCACTTATTTTAAATTCTGAACCTAGGCTACTTATGATCGAATAATTCAGATTTTCGTCTCCTACCAATGCTGCAAAGTTTTCGCCATTCGAAGATTCTGTATAATGTGCAAAGATTTCATAGGGACCATAAATTTTACCTTTAAATCGAAGTGTGGAACGTTCATTGTTGTCTATCGAAATATCAGGTTCTGCATAGTTACCCTCATAATCGTATGAATCATAAAATTTCATCACATCTTTTTTACACATATAATTTGCAATCTCATTCTTTTTATAAGGCCCGTTTTTGACTCCGTTCCTATATACATAAAAGCTTTGTGATGAAGATTCGTAAACGGTAAGGCAAATCTCGCCACCTTCGCACGCCAGTCCAGCACTGCTTTCGGCTACTACCAAACTTTCGTTTGCAGCAATTGTATAAACCACTTCTTGTTTTACTTGCGATTGAGCAAATATTGCCAATGCCGTGAGTAAAATGCTAAAAAATGATAATGTTTTTTTCATTGTTGTTTCTATTCTACTGTTCATATGTTCTACTGTTCTTCAAAACCGTGCCTATGTCAACCTGGCACGGTCATCGCGAGCGTAGTGAAGCGATCTGTTATACCCTGTAGTATGCTAATGCCTTCTGCCCATTATCCTAGTATTCCTTAAAAGTAACGTCCTTAGGTAATTCAAATTTTGCAGCATCTACGTCGGTGATTTCGATTTCGGTTACTTCCATTACAAAATCTTCTTTGCCGAGTTTAGTAACGGTTTTCATTGGAATTCCTTCCCAAATCCATACTTTAGATGCCATTGGTTCTTTGATAGAAACCACATCACATTCTTTACCCGCTATAGTTTCTTTTCCATGTTTCTCGATTCCGTATTTCTCGATGTCTTCTTTGCTAACATCTTTGTAATCGGTTGTTGGTGAGGAGTAATATGGAACTTTTGTACCTTCTTTTGTGCCAATGCTATAGTCGTACTTATAACCATCTACAATATAAGAAATTGTTCCAGATTCTTCGCCGAAAATCACCATCTTTGATTCGCTGTATTGCTTGTTACCATAGTCGTCGAACCATGTGTCAATAGTCATATCCATAGTAGTATTGTACACTACATGTCCGGATTTTACTTTGTAAACTTTGGAAATGTCGGTGCTTTC
>JAQVGK010000567.1 GCA_028696755.1 Bacteroidales bacterium
AAGGGGGCAACCCTAATCTCTCTTTGCTCCGTTTCGCTACGCTTCACTCCACAAAGAGAGATTAGGGTTGCGATATTAAGAATACATTTATACTCCTAAAAGTTGCATTTACTAATTGAACTTAAGGTTTACATCCATTTTTTTTGTTTTTTTGCAGTACAATTTTTCAGCATGAACAACACAATAAAAGTATTGTATGTTTCTTACGACGGAATGACCGACCCTTTAGGACAGTCGCAGGTAATTCCATACCTAGTGGAGTTAACTAAACGTGGCTGCGAGATTCACATTTTGTCTGCTGAAAAAAAACAGGTTTTTACCGCGCGGAAGGATTATATCAGTGGTCTTCTGAAAGCATCAGGAATATTCTGGCATCCGGTATTTTACACCAAGAAACCTCCAGTATTGTCTACTATTAAGGATGTGTTTAAAATTAACTCTACTGCTAAAAAACTGCATCGAGAATTCAGTTTCGATATTGTTCATTGCCGTTCATACATTGCTGCTTTTGCTGGATTGGCTTTAAAGAAAAAATTTAATGTGAAGTTTCTATTCGATATGCGCGGATTTTATGCCGATGAGCGTGTTGATGGAAATTTATGGCCTCAGTCAAATCCAGTTTATAAATCTGTTTATCGTTTTTTTAAACGAAAAGAAAAGAGATTTTTCTCGATGGCTGATTATACCATAAGCCTTACATACGCGGGGAAAGAAATAATTCATTCAGATTTTGGATTTCCACAAATTCCAATCGAAGTTATTCCTTGTTGTGCCGACCTCAATCATTTTGATTATCACAAAACCGAGATAAATAAAATCGATTCGTTGAGAAATGAACTTGGAATTGAGAAATCTGACTTTGTTCTTAGTTATTTAGGTTCTGTTGGAACATGGTATATGCCTGACGAAATGATGCAGTTTTTTAAAATCCTCAAGCACAAATATCAAAGTGCAAAGTTTCTGTTTATTACTCGCGATGAGGCTTCAATAATATATACTGCTGCCGAAAAGAATAATGTTGCCACCGAAAATATTATTATTCGCGCCGCAAATAGGGAGGATGTTCCAAATATGATTGCTCTATGTAATGCTTCGATGTTTTTTATTAAACCAGTATTTTCGAAGAAAGCATCTTCTCCAACAAAACTTGCCGAGCTTTTAGGAATGGGTATTCCTGTAATTTGTAATGCAAATGTTGGCGATATTGATAAATTTGTGCCTGAAAACAATCTGGGAATTATGATTGATGAAATGAATGAGAAAGGTTATTTTAAAGCAGTTGAAGAAATTGACAATTTACTTAAAATTAGTCCCGAACATTTGCGAAGCGTTTCTCAAAATCTATTTTCTCTCGAAACTGGAACAGATAGATATTTTGGTGTTTACAAAAAACTAACTGGCAAATGAAAAAAATTCTTGCCATAGTACAACATCGGCGCGACAGATCTCCTGGTCAGCGATTTAGATTCGAGCATTTTATTCCTGCACTCGAAAATGCTGGATACGAAATAATTTTTTCGAATATCATAAACGAAATAGACGATAAAACATTTTACTCTCGTGGTAAATATTTAGCAAAGTTGCGAATTGTAATCAAAAGCTTTTTTCATCGTTTGCGCGATGTTAAAACTGCCAAAAAATGCGATTTGATTTTTGTTTATCGCGAAGCCTGGATGCTTGGAACAACATATTTTGAGCGCCGACTTGCCAAAACGGGAGTTCCGATGATTTTTGATTTTGACGACTCAATTTGGTTAAATGATACCAGCGAGGGCAATCAAAACCTAGCTTGGATGAAAAAGCCCGAGAAAACTGCTGAAATTTGTAAATTAACAAGCTTGGTTATGGTTGGAAACGATTATTTGGCCGAATATGCAAGGCAGTTTAATCAAAATGTTTTTGTTCTACCTACAACCATCGAGACCAATTATCACAAACCTTGTAAAATAGCTAAAGATTCGCAAAAAATCTGCATCGGCTGGACAGGAACTACAACAACGCTAAAACATTACGACACTGCAATTCCCGTTTTGTTAAAACTAAAAGAAAAATATGGGGATAAAATATATTTTAAGGTTATCGTAAATTCCACCCAATGGACTCGCAATATCGAAGTTAAACTTACACAGTGGTCTAAACAAAACGAGATAGCCGATTTATGCGAATTCGACATCGGAATTATGCCTTTGCCTGACGATAAATGGAGCCGAGGTAAATGTGGTTTTAAAGGATTGCAGTGCATGGGACTTGAAATTCCGGTTGTAATGTCTCCAGTTGGTGTAAATTCCAAGATTGTTGAATCAGGTAAAAATGGCTTTCTGGCAAATGATGAAAGCCAATGGTTTGATACACTTTGTAAACTAATTGATGATGCAAATTTGCGACAATTCATTGGAAAAAACGGCAGAAAAACAGTTGAACAAGAATACTCCGTAAAGGCTTGGGAAGAAAGGTTTCTGAGAGCCATGGATGATGCACAAATGAAAAGCAACAAATAACAATATCAAAATTTAAAACTCAAAACAGTTTGTGCTTATTTTGCAGTAATTTAGATTTACGATTGTCGGTAACTTCGGCTCCGCTTCTAATAAAAGATACAAAAGATGATGAGATATAAAGATACAAGGTAAAAATCAAAGAGTTTACATAAGGTTTAGCTT
>JAQVGK010000568.1 GCA_028696755.1 Bacteroidales bacterium
GCCATAGTCTTTTAGCAAATGTACAAATGGAATATTCAACGAACGTGCAAGAGCTTCATCAGCATGGACAGCTCCATCATAATTGCGCTCGAAATTCTCGGGCGAGAAACTTCCCATTTTTGTTGGAACATCCTTTAATAAAGTTTTTGGTAAGATTTCACCTCCACTTAAGGCTGCTGAATATAAAAAAGGCTTTAAAATACTTCCTGTACTGCGATTTGCATTTATCATATCCACAACTTTTTCGGGAATTGCCGAATTAATATCTCCGTTGCCAATATATACAACTGCTTTGCCGGTTTCGACTTCCAGAATCAAACATGCAATATTATTTATACTGCTTAAACTATACCTTTGGTTGTAATAGTTAATAATGTCGTTTGCCTGTTTTTGCATTTGTAGGTCAACAGAAGTTTCGATTCTCGAAGTTGAATTGGGATGTTCGTTCGCAGCTCTGCTTACCAAATGATAAGCAAACATGGGGTAGGGATTAGGATGTTCAGGTATTTCCTCGTCAATAGCCAGATCATACTCGGTTTTGCTTATTTTACCATCTTCAAAAATCTTTTGTAAAAGAAAATCTCTTTTCTTCTTTAGCAGATCTCTGTTTTTAGCAGTGTGTATCATCGAAGGAGCATTCGGCAGAACTGCTAGCATTGCATTTTCTGCCCACGAAAGTTCCGAGGGCTCTCTTCCAAAATATCTCCAAGCAGCAGCATCTATCCCTACAACATTTCCACCAAAAGGAGCATGAGAAGCATAAATTGCGAGAATTTCCTCTTTTGAATAGCCAAGCTCAAGTCTTATCGCAAGTATAGCTTCAATTCCTTTTTCAAATATATTTCTAGATTTGCCTTTTCTCATTAGCCTGATTACCTGCATGCTCAAAGTAGAACCACCACTAACAACTTCACCACTGCTAATATTTTGCTTAATTGCTCTTAGCATTGCAATTGGGTCAATTCCTGGATGATAATAGAATCTCTTATCTTCATAAGTTGTTATGCAAATTTCGAATTTTTCGGAAACTTCGCTGGTCTCCGGAAATCGCCACTGCCCATCAGGCGAAATCTGTACTCCCAAAAGTTCTCCATTTCGGTCCAGAACAACTGTTGAATAAGGATCATCAAATAATGGAGTAGGCAGACAAAATATAAATGCAGAAATTACTACCACCCAAAAGGATATAGCGATACTTAGAACTATTTTAGGCTTTCTTATCATTATTAAAATATTTTTCAAAGTTAAATTTTCTTGACAAAATGTAGTGTTATATCATGACTAAAATATTATGCAACCATTATTTAAAACATTTTGTCTTTTGTTGAAATTTAATTTATGAAGAAGCAAAGAGTCGTTGGGATAGTTTTAATCCTTTTAATTTTCACAGTTTCTTCCTGTACATTAACCAAAAGGCATTACCAACCAGGCTATCATGTAGAATGGCATATTGGTAAAAGGGTGTCAAACTTAGACCCCGAAAAAGTTGTTGTCAAAGAAGCGCTTTCGGCTCAAAAATCAGAGTATTATTATCAGGAAGTTAAAGAACCTGTTTTATTTGCGTCTGAGAATTCGGATCAGTGGATAGAATACTATTCTTCTTCTGATACTAAGAATCATGTGAATAATGTGCAAAAACTTTCTGAACATCAGTCGGAATCTGTAGCTCAATCAAATAATCAATTGCTGGGGGAAAAATCCTTGACTCAAAAACAAACGGACGAGCCTGTTATTCACTGGACCGCAGGAGCCGCTTTGGGCTTAGGCATTCTGGGGTTTGTTGTTCCTTTTTTTTCTTGTATTGCTGCAATAGTATTTGGAATTATAGCACTTAATAAAATCAACTCAGAACCTGATAAATATAAAGGCAGAGGTCTGGCTATTGCAGGAATTGTTCTTGGAGTATTGGGAATTGTTTTTATTATTGGTCTTGCTGTTTTGATGTTCATGGCATTTTATTAGGATTATTGGAGAAATCATTCTAATTAAATGAATTTGTTCATTCGCAGATATTATTTATTTTTGCTGAATGAATTTACCCGATAAAATATCGTCTCAGTATTATCAAAACCTTGTAAATGATAAAGTTAGAATGCATTCGAGCTTAGTTCTTTTTAAAGGTTCCGATTTTAATATGAGTAATGCTGGGATGGCAAAGATGGCTAAAACTATTTGTGCTCTTGGGAATTCGGGTGGCGGCGATATTATATATGGTATTTCGGTTAAAAGGGGTAGGGCAGATAGTTTTGAGCCAGTTACCTCGTTTAATCGTAGTGAAGACTGGTTGCTTAACGAAATTCAGTCGCAGATTGATAAGCCAATTAAAGACTTTAAAGTTGACATTCTCGTTTTTGACGAAAATAACAATTCTAAAATAATTCATTTGTCAATTCCAGCGAACAACGATCAGCCACATATGTTTTCCGATTCAAGATTTTATAAATGGCAGAAGAATAAGGTTGTTTTACTTGACGAAGCCGAAGTTAGAATGTTGTACGGTAAATTAAGTGCTTGTGAATTAGAGTTTCTTGGCATATACAATACTAACGGATTGCCAGTTTTGAGTGCTGGAAAATATTCGTCGATGACTTTTTATCCAAAACTACTTATTCGCAATGCTGGAAATATTGTTGAGAAGGATTATAAGGTCGAGATTTCT
>JAQVGK010000569.1 GCA_028696755.1 Bacteroidales bacterium
GCCATTGACTAAGAAAGATCCTAATGATGAAAGATTCACTCAAAGATTTGAACTCTTCATCAATGGTAGCGAGTATGCAAATGCGTATACCGAGTTAAATGATCCGATTGATCAATTGGAAAGATTCGAAAATCAAATCAAAGAAAAAGACCTCGGTAATGAAGAGGCCAATGAAATGGATACAGATTTTGTGGAAGCTTTGGAATATGGAATGCCACCAACAGGAGGCATTGGAATTGGTATTGACAGATTAGTTATGTTACTGACTGATTCAAAATCAATTAGAGATGTATTGTTATTCCCACAAATGAAAAATAGATAAAACAAATAAAATAGCGCTAAAATCAGCGCTATTTTTTATTTGAACAAATCATCTTCTTCTTTTTCTACAACTTCTACTTCTTCAATATCTTCTACATCTTGTACTTCGTTTTCAATTAGTTTTTGATCTTCAGCTATGTCCACTTCTTCGATATCTTCTTCCTCGACAAAAACATAATCTTCAACGTTTACATTGTTTTTAAACATCTTGCGAGCTTGAATTGCTGTATGGTGTTCTTTACCGTTAGCTATGACTTTCGCTAGACATTTATCCATTTCTATTTCGTCATTTAAAACCTTGTAATAATGTGCTAAACGGTAATTGTATGTCAATTTAGTTGAAATATATCCGTCATTTCTAGAGAATTGGTTTTCAATTACTTCACGGTAATGTTCAGGATTTTGTTCAAGATTTTGCATTGCTTCTAGAACTTGAACATAAGATCCAACAAACCCTAGATATTTACGATTTACAGAGTTTTGCATGTTCTTAATTCTTTCAATTGACAGATTGAATGTTTCCAGATCTTCTGCTTCATATGCAGCATAAGCTGTAAACGAAAGGATTAGTATATGATAAACATTATTTAATCTCTTAAGTTCAATTTGATTGAAAACTTTAATCGCTTCTTCGTAATCACCGGCATAATAAGTAGCCATACCAAGATAAACCATATAAAGGCTTTTTATTCCTGCAGTTGGTGCGTTATCTACTCTTTCTTGACAAAGTTTCTTTGCTTCTTTAACTTCTAGATCATAATCGACTAACATATTGAACTTAGTAGAAAAAACTTGAAGTGGTCCTTGAATTTTATACTTAAGGTAAATATATCCAATAAGTACTACAACAAAAACCCATGTCCATTGCATATACTCGAAAATCCAGTTAGTAACAATTAAAGCTACTCCAATTACTACTAAACTTATAGTTGCGATTAAATATTGCTTTCTATTCATTTAATTATTCCTCTTTCTCTATATAATATAATCTGTATCATCATCAAAACTTAAACCTAAAGCATCGCCAATTTCCACAAAAATATCAATAATACCTATAAAATTATAATCATCAGACTCGATTATTTTATGTATTTTACTATCAATATATAAGTTTAAATTATCAGGTATTGTTTTTTTATTTTCAATAATATCTGAGATATATTCTCCTAGTTTTTCCAATTCTTCTTCATTATAATTGATAGATTTCTCAACAAGTTCATACTTTAAATCTTCAACAAACAAACTGTAATTGATTACTCTTTCATAATGTAAAAACTGATGAAAATCATTTTTGAAAGTATTTTTTAAGTAGATTTTACAAGTGAATACTTGCAGATTCAAATACTCAAGTCCAATCTGAAATATTTTTTCTATATCTTCATTTGCGGAAGTTTGATCTAATTTATATTCTTCAAATAAATGATACATTACTTCATAAACTGGTTGGAACCTGTGATATAGAATTGAATCATGATGTTTTAAGTGTTCAAAGAAATCTTTATTATCAGTTAACCAGCCTTGATATTCTTTTATTAGTCTTTCCATATTGTTCCCTCTTTAACTATTATACAATAAATGAAAATAAAAACCACAGAAAAAATGTGGTTTTTTTGTGTTTTAAGCCTTATTAACTGAGCCAAATAACTCCATTTTTTCTTTAACGACTTGTTTAATCGCGTCTGTACCAGGAGCTAATAATTTTCTTGGGTCAAAGCCTTTACCCATTAAGTCTTTTCCGGCTTCGATGTATTTTCTGGTTGCTTCGGCAAAAACTAATTGGCATTCTGTATTAACATTGATCTTCGATACACCCATAGAAATTGCTTTTTTTATCATATCTACTGGAATTCCAGTTCCACCGTGTAATACTAGTGGAGTTTCATTTGTAATTTTATTAACCGCATCTAAAACCTCGAAGTTTAATCCTTGCCAATTTTCAGGGTATTTACCATGAATATTACCAATTCCGGCTGCTAAGAAGTCTACACCTAAATCAGCAATCATTTTACATTCTTTTGGATCAGCAACTTCTCCACCGCCAACTACTCCGTCTTCTTCGCCGCCGATAGCACCAACTTCTGCTTCTAAAGAAATACCTAATTTTCTTGTTCTTTCTACCATTTCTTTTGTAAGTTTAATGTTTTCTTCGATTGAATAATGAGAACCATCAAACATTACAGATGAAAATCCAGCTTCGATAGCCTTTAATGCCCCTTCATATGAACCGTGATCTAAATGTAAAGCTACTGGTACTGTAATATTCAGACTATCTACCATTGCTTTAACCATATCTGCAACTACAATGTATCCGGTCATGTATTTAGCAGCTCCTTCA
>JAQVGK010000570.1 GCA_028696755.1 Bacteroidales bacterium
ATATATGTCTACGACCAGGTAAATAATCCTGAAATTGGAGACTCTGTATCACTTCAAGGTCAAGTTACAGAATACAATGGTATGACTGAAATAAAAACAGTTACTAACTTTACTAGATATGCAATCGACGGAATTGTTGCTCCAGCAACTTTACTTAGTGCGGCAGAAGCTAACGTCGAAAACTATGAATCTTGTTTAATAACAATTAATAATGCTGAATGTACCGAAGCAAACTTAGCCTTTGGCGAATGGAAAATAAACGACGGTACAGCAACGTTTACTTGTAAAGATGCCGGAGGTTTCACATTCCAGGAAGTAGTTGGTACTGAGTACAGAATTACAGGGGTTATCGACTTTTATAACTATTTCAGATTAAATTACCGCATAGAATCCGACATCATTGACATAAGCAATGTTGATTCAGAATTTGCAAACAGCATCAGCCTATATCCTAACCCAGCAAGTGATCAAGTAATTGTTAACGTACCAATGGGTGCCAAAAGAATCACTATCTCTAACACTTTAGGACAGACAGTTGCTGAATTAAGTGTTTCTGCAGAAACTACTGTTATCAATACCGAAAACTACGAAGCTGGCGTTTACTTTGTTAAAATTGTAAACAATACCGATTCTGCTGTTTTAAGATTGGTTATTGAATAATACAACATATTTATTTTAAGAAACCGCGTGGAAACATGCGGTTTTTTTTGTGCCAAATCCCAAATATTTGTTAATTTTGTGCTAAACAGAATCAAATGAAAAAGTATTTCAATATTTGCATCCTTAGCTTATTAGCCATTGTAATTTTTCAAGCTTGTAATAAATACGAAGAAGGTCCTTTCATCAGCTTAAGGTCGGCAGAAAAAAGAATTGCTGGCGACTATCAGATTGACAAGTATCTTATTAATGGTGAACTTATTTCTCTAGAAGAGCTTGGTATCAGCGAATAT
This sequence comes from Bacteroidales bacterium, assembly GCA_028696755.1. The sequence goes on from JAQVGK010000570.1 coordinate 951, forward strand.
CGTGTAGTTTACAATACTGATGGAACAGGAACTAGTTATATTACCATAAACACGGCAGTACAGGAAACAGACTTCGAATGGGAGCTTGATGAAAAAAAACTTAACATTCGTGAGCGCTTTAAAGGACAAAACGACGAATGGAGTGCTTGGAGCGATTATAAAACAATTCTAAAACTTACCGATAGTGAGTTTTGGATTAAAGATGGCAATGAGCTCGAGTCGCAGGAATTTCACTTTGTGGAATAATTTTTTGACCAAATCATTATTTTTGGAGAGGTTTTTGATAAAAAGCTGCCCGAATTAAAATAAAATGTTTTATTTTGTAAAAAATTAATCCAATTATTAATCTAAATTTAAAAATTATGAAAAGATTTGCAATTATTCTAACTGTTGTAGCTGCTACAGCAATGCTGTTTTCTTCTTGTGGCAAATACGAAGAAGGACCATCGTTTTCTTTATTAACTAAAAAAGCAAGAATCGCTGGCGAATGGAAAATGTCAGAAGTTACTGTTGATGGTACAGTTCAAGATCTTGGCGAAGGATCAATGTCATATGTACTAGAAAAAGATGGCACAGGTGATGTTAAAGTTACTTGGGCTGGTTTGACATTAACATTTGATGTTGAATGGGAATTTGACGAAGCAAAAGAAAATCTAAGAGTACGCACTAAAGATGAAAATGATGAATGGGATGAGTGGATGGAATCAGAAATTATTAGATTAACCAACTCTGAATTGTGGACCAGAGATGTTGAAACAATTGCTAATGTTGACGTCGTTACAATCACTAAATATACTAAGATTTAATCCATGAAAAAAGTTTTTTCAATTAGTATTATAACTCTTGCGCTTGTGTTAACTTTCAGCGCTTGTACAACTTACGAAGAAGGACCATCGTTTAGTCTTTTAACTCCAGACATGAGAATCAAGGGAACATGGAATCAGACTGAGTTATACATTAACGACGATTTACAGGACAATACTTTTAAAGTAGATTTCACATTTGAATCGGACGGCACTGGAACAAGAACTTCTACTTTAGGTTCAGCTTCTGTTACTGTTGATATTGTTTGGCAATTCAACGATGATAAAACCATTCTTTTAACAAAAGAACCAGATGATACAGAATACGACGAAGCTACCATCCTCCGACTCACCAATTCAGAAATGTGGATTATTGACGATGCCGAGTTGTGGGGAGAATGGGAGTTCAGATTCGAAAAAGTCTAATATAACCTAATTATAGAAAAGCCTGTCTGAAAAACAGGCTTTTTTTGTTTTAAAACAGTTAATTTTCTTTGAATTTTATTTATCTTTAACCCCCGTAATAATTCAAAAAAATTCGACAGGACATGATTTCAAAGGACGATTTTAAAAGGATGATTTTACAGGGCATTCCTGAAATTTTGCCAGCTCCGGCAGTTTATGAAAACAACATCAATCACGCACCAATTAGAAAGCAAATTCTAAGCAATGAGCAAAAGAAATTAGCATTAATAAATGCTTTAAGATACTTTCCAACAAAATTTCATGCTGAGTTAGCACCCGAATTTAAGTACGAACTCGAAACTTACGGTAGAATTTACATGTATCGTTTTCGTCCCAATTACGAAATATTTTCGCGCGACATAAGTTGGTTTCCACATAAAAGCATTCAGGCTGCTGCGATTATGCTAATGATTTCGAATAATCTCGATTATGCAGTT
>JAQVGK010000057.1 GCA_028696755.1 Bacteroidales bacterium
TAACTAAACTGTCCAAAATTGATTTAACCTCCCCAATGCTCAACACATTTGGCAATTTGTACTCGCGACGCGGACGCTCAAACTTTTCTACATCTAGGCTGCTTTTTAAAACTTCCCTAAAAAACAACTTGCAACCGTTAACAAACTGATTCTGATAAGAATAACTGTACTTGTTTGCAATAATAAAATCATTAACAAACAAAACCATATCATTTACATCCACCTCTTGTGCCGGCTTTGGATGAATGTATCTCAAAAATAATCGAACTGCATCACTATAGGTTTCAACAGACGAATTACTGTACCTTTTGTGATTCATCCAATTGCGGAACATACTAATGTGCTCTTCTATTTTCTGTAAGCTTTCTGCATCAATTGCCTTATTCCTTAAATCAATCGCAATAATGTTCTCTTTCTTTGTCCGTACAGGAACATGTGAATCTTCTTCAATACTAAATGCCCGGCTACCAAAATACGCACTAACCATTTCAAGATTATCTTCACTATTGGGCATTTCCCAATAATAACCGTCTGGCTTCCAAAAACAATATTTGATACTTCTAAAAAATTGAATATCATCTTCGCTCTTAGGACACTTTACTCGTATCTTTCTATAATTTATCAAAATCCTAACTTTGTCCCTTAACGAATAATCTGTATGATTAAAAACAAAATCTGGCTTTTGAACCGATTCATTAATAAAGTCATTTTCTATTTCAGTTTCTTTCACTGGCAATGCCAAATCTGGAAATAACAAGTTCAACTGCCTGCGATTATCAGAATTATCTGGAACCAACCATGCCTTGTTCGTTTGACTCCATGCCGATCCGTCAATGCTCCGAACCTTTGCTTTTATAGCATCATCGAAACCAAAAACCAATTTTATCTGATCCTTTTCCCTATGTCTAATCAATTCTGCCCGCATAATTGCCAATGGATGAATATCTGATCTAAAATTATTGATTTATATCTCGAAATTAATAAGTTATTATTCTCACTCGAAAAGGATTTCAAAAGCATGTAAATACTTTTATCGTCAAAAGTTTGTCAAAGTAAAACAAACACATCTACTTGAAATCTTTGCATAGCGCTGCCTCCTGATACGTCGTACAAACTTACAGTAATTAAATCAATTCTCATACAAACTATAAAAATATAGTACGACAATTTTACAAAACATTTCTTATTTATGCAAATTTATTTATGGCTAAAATCTTTAGAATTATGAAATTCTGGGTATCCCAAAACCGCACTTAACAATCCATGGGTTAATGCCGCTGGCAAAATAATGAATCCAATAACAGGCATTCCGATTTCGTAAACCAAACTACTATTTTTGTAAGGTCTTCGGCGAAGTCTTGAGAGAAGTGCACTGTATGGAATTCCAAAAATATTTCCAACCGTAATAATCTGAATCGATGAGATAATTGCTTTAGATTTTTCTTTTCCGTATTCTTCTAATAAAACAGAATAGGTTTTTTTATCTGGTTTTGCACCAGTTTCGGCATAGTGCTGTGCAAAGACAATTGCTTTTGCCTCATCAGGTTTTACAAAATCATTATTGCCACACAAGAAACTCTTTATTTCTTCACTGCTCATCCCTGCATTAAGAGCCATGTGAGCATGGGCATAGGAACAAGCCGCACAACCATTTACTTCGGTAACAGCTAATTGAAGTCGCTCGCTAAATTGCTTACTGATATTTTTTTTGCGAAAATTATTTATCAAAAAAAACATTGCTCGCGGAATAAATGTACATGCAATATACATTTCCGAAATCCTGAATTTCCGTTTATGTTCTGTTCGGGAGGATATGGAGTATGGAAGAATATTTTTTGGCTTCATCAATTATAAGTCTTCAGAACTTATAACCGATTAATTAAGAGCTTGTTCATCGGCCTCAAACTGCAAAACCAAAGCACTTGCTTCTGCAAAATGAATATTCAAAAATTCTCCTTCTTTCAGTTTATTATAAAGCTCCTCGCTTAACTCCTGACTTGTCCCAATTAGTGCGTTCTTTTTTAAAATCAGGAGTACAAAGCGACAAAACAGGATTCATTGCTCCGCGGGAGGGCCTGGCAAAACGGCGGGCCGCTCAAGCGGTGAGAGCGAAACAATTAGAATTGTGTCGAGCCGACATGTCGTTCCCTAAAACAAATATTTGAGTACTGGCCAAAGGTGACTGGCATTTGTTTTAGGCCAAGGTCGACGTACAATTCTTTTGTTTCGTCTCGAGGTGCGTTGGGTAGCTTCGTTTTGCCTTGACTTTTTTGTAACTTTTTTTGTCAAGAAAAAAAGTTTGATATAAATAAACAAAGTGGATTTTGTTGGCTATTGAACTGCTATTATTTATTTGAAATATTTTTCAAGAACTGCCTTAGTGAGGCAAAAACATTTGTTTTTAATTGTATGTTGCTGATATTCAGATGCTTACGATTTACTAAAATTAAATGTGACAAGTCGGAAAAAAAACATTGCTCGCGGAATAAATGTACATGCAATATACATTTCCGAAATACTGAATTTCCGTTTATGTTCTGTTCGGGAAGAAATGGAGTATGGAAGAATATTTTTTGGCTTCATCAATTATTAGTCTTCAGAACTTATAACCGATTAATTAAGAGCTTGTTCATCGGCCTCAAACTGCAAAACCAAAGCACTTGCTTCTGCGAAATGAATATTCAAAAATTCTCCTTCTTTCAGTTTATTATAAAGCTCCTCGCTTAACTCATATTCGAAATCATTTGCAACTGCAATGTGTTTCTTTAGCGTCCTCATCTTCTGTCCCCACAGTTTTGGGAACATGTCGCCAAGTATAGGAATGTACAAAGCACCACTACCCACTTCGGGGGCATCATCTATGCGCAATGATTCGATTTTTCTTTTTAAAACAGTTTTTGTATTTGCCTTTAAATCTTTGTTGTAGTCCTTGTTAATTAATAAGCATACAACCACAGCTATTAAAATCACAGCTGCATTAATAATTAACAATACTGGATAGTTGACATCAAAGCCAGCAACTACCGCATATAGAAATGTAAAAAACAATCCAAGTACGATAAGAATGCTAGAGATGATCTTACCCAAACGCTTTTCGAATTTGATTTTTTCGACATCCTGAGAGCTAAGTGAAATTTGCTGCATAAAACAATTATTTTTGTTAATATTAAATGCAAATATAACATAATAATTATACAAAACAAAGAACAGAAAAATAAAATCTACAAATTAGAAAATTTAAAAAAGGATTTATTCAGTTAGATTCTTTTTCACTACTTGTTTCTTCTACTTGATTTATTAATCAGAAAAGTTTTTAACTTTGCCGCGTTTAATAATTGAATGAAAAGACTGCTTATAATATTCGTTAATTTGCTTGCAATTCCTGCATTGTGTGCTTATGCGCAATACGTTGAGCCCGAAGATTATATTAGTACTTTAAAAACAAATATTAAAACTTATGGTCCTCCCGAAACTGTACTTGATGACTTTTGTGCCGAATTCGAGAAAAACATAAATGCATTGTTTACTCACGACGAACCTGTGCAAATTGGAACTGAAAACTATAAGATGACAGATGTGTCGCTAAAGGTTTATTACAGTTTACAAGCATTTGATTATAAAACAAAATGTCGATTGCTGTGGTGTATGACTGATAGCAAATCTGCAACGCAATTTCCTGATAATATTGAAGATTCTATTTCGAAACTTGCATACATTCCTGCTGCAATTGCCGCATTCGACAAATTTTACTCCGACGAAAACACCGCTTTTGGCACCTGGGCTTTACATTACTTGCCCGCTGCCCGTTATGGAATTGTTGCCGACTCGTGTTACGACGAAAGACTAAGTCCACAAAAATCATCAAAAGCTTCGGGACAATATTTATTTTATTTACATCAATCTTTTGGCTCTTGGGATTATGCCGTTACTGCTTATGTTTGTGGTCCAGCAAAACTTAGAAAAGCTATGATTGGCACAAAGAGTTTCGAAGAGACTTTGAAAAATTTGGAGCCAAAGTACCGAAACAGTTTTTACATTTTATTGGCTATTATAAGGTGGATGGAAGAAAACGAAACCGAGATGCCTGTTTTTCCATTTATGTCGGACTTGGCTGCAGTCGACAATGTTATTATCGAAGATAGAGTTCATTTTGCACAAATTGCCGAAGTAATGCAAATCGACCTTAACGAACTTTTGTCATTAAATCCATATTTCACTGGCAAAGTAATAGATGGTAGGTTTCTTGCAAAAACTATTTATTTACCACATGGCAAAAAAGAGCAGTTTCTGAACTTAAAGGATTCTATTTACAACTATAAAGATTCTGTTTATTTCCCAGTTTACACACCTTTGCAAAAACCCGAAACTGATATCGAATACACTTATGAGTCGAATGCTTACGTAAGCCAAAGTCCTGGTGATGATTACGAAGAGATTAAACATAAAATTGTTTCGGGCGATAATCTTAGTCATTTAGCTGTAAAATATAATGTAAAGGTATCTGATTTAAAGGAATGGAATAATCTAAGTGGAGAAAATATTTACATCGGTAATACATTAAGTGTTTGGGTAAAAAAAGGAACTGCGGCTAACTATACAAAGCCCAAAACCGATGATAAACAAAATAAAACAACAACAACAAAACAAACACAGACAAATAAAGAGCAGTCGGCAGCTAAAAAAAGTTTCGAGGCAAAAGACTATACGATTGTTGATACTTACATCGTGAAGTCGGGGGATTCTCTTTATAAAATTGCACTTAACTATTCGTGGGCAACCGCCGAAGATATAATGTTGTGGAATAATATTACTGACCCGTCTAAATTGCAGATTGGCCAAAAGTTGAAAATTTATAAGAAAAAGTGATGAAGGCAAAACATGTTTTCTTTTTTGTTATCGCTGTAATTGCACTGTTGGGGGTGATTATGCTGGTTTTTCCAAAGAATGGAATTAAACTTGGCAAAGACTGGGTCTTTTATTTTCCAACTTTTGAGGAAATGTTTTTGATGGATGAAAGCGCTAAAGTTGACACCGATTCAATTGTCAAAAATCAAATAAATATCGACGATCTTGTTCCAGAGGGAGATTCAGCAAACAATATCGATATCGAAGAAATTAAAAAACTTGTAACTCCGCTCGAGTTTCCTGCAAATAACCCTCAAGCATTGGATAAATTTTTCGCAAAACTTTCAAATTTAGGCGAAGAAGGAAAAGTAAGAATTATGCATTATGGCGATTCTCAGATTGAAGGCGACAGGATAACAGGATATATTCGCAGTAAATTACAAGGACGATTTGGTGGATTTGGAATGGGATTATGCTCTCCGGTAGCTTTATATTCTCAGTTTAGCATTAAACAAAGCGATTCGCAGAATTGGTACAGGTTTAATGGATTTATGTTTAGCGAGAACATTGCAAACCACAAGAAGTTTGGCCCAATGATAGCGTATAACAGATATGCACCAGTAACCGACACTGCTACTTGGCAAGCGAGCACAAAATATTCGGCTTGGCTTCAGTTCGACAAGTCAACTATTGGATATTCAAACACAGCTAAATTTAAGAAAATCTCTATCTTCTATGGTAATTCCAGAGCTAATGTAAAGATTACCGTTAAATCCGATGACCAAGTATTAGTAACCGACTCATTAAAAGCGGGAACCGACATGTACGTTTTTAATTATACAGCTTCATCATACCTATCTAATGTAAGATTCGAGTTTGAAGGATACGACAGTCCCGATTTTTATGCAGTTTCGTTCGAGGACGAAACCGGTATTTATGTTGACAATATAGCCTTGCGCGGAAGTTCAGGAACGGTATTTACCACAACTGATGGCGGACTATTGGCAAAATCATTCTCGTACATGGGAGTAGATATGTTCATTTTACAGTTTGGCGGAAATTCGGTTCCATATATCGAAGATAAAAAAGCTGCCGAGCAGTTCGCGAATTACTTTTACTACCAGATGGCATTTCTTAAAAATGTTGTCCCCGATGCTTGCTTTATAGTAATCGGGCCAAGCGACATGTCGGTAAAAATCAAAGATTCTTATGTTACATATCCTAACCTAGAGAATATCATAAACGAACTAAGAAAAGCAACACATAAAGCTGGGGGCGTTTATTGGGATATGTACAAAGCAATGGGTGGAAAAAACTCTATGGTGGCATGGGTTAATTCAAATCCACCGATGGCCGGAACAGATTTCGTACACTTTACACCTTATGGAACAACAATAATTTCGCAGATGTTTTACAATGCGTTTATTCTCGAATATACCGAATATACCGAAAGAATGAAAAATGAAAAGCCTAAGAAATAAAATATTGAAAATATCATTTGGCTTGCTGCTTATTCTGATAAGTATTAACGTTTCTGCTCAAACGAACAGGGTGCCGTTTTCATCTTACCAATACTCCTATATTCAGTACGATTCATGTTTTCTCGAACATTATGGCAAGCCACAAAACATTGACAAGTTTTACAACAAACTCGAAAAACTTGTTTTTACTGGCGAAGGAAACGTTTCAATATTGCATCTTGGTGGATCGCACATACAGGCAGGAATTTGGTCGTGGGAAATGAGAAAAAACTTTGAAAGCATGATGCCCGGAATGGAAGGTGCACCAGGAATGGTTTTTCCGTTTAGTGTTGCTAATACAAATCATCCGTTTTATTACCGTTCAAAAACCGAAGGTAAATGGGAATTTGCAAAAATTACGGATAAAGAACCAATTACTACTCTTGGTTTAGCTGGAATGACTGCATTTACGAAAGATTCCATTGCTAAAATTGATGTATATTTTAACCAAGTAGCAAAAATTGAAAAACATAAGTTTAATAAATTAAGTATATTTCACAATGTTGAAGATACCAGCTGGGCAATCACTGTTGCACATCCAGAGCTGCTAGACACTAGCTTTATCAATAATAGTACGGGAGCAACTGAATTTTATTTTTCTCAAAAACTTGATACCTTATCATTTACTGTAACAAAAAAAGATTCCTGTACGTCGGCGTTTCATTTTTATGGTGCATATTTAGAAAACAACGAACCCGGAATAATTTATACTGGCATCGGAATTAATGGAGCGGCAACTCATTCTTATCTTAAAGAACAACTTTTCGAAAAACATCTTACAACAGTACAACCTGATCTGGTTATATTGTCGATTGGAGTAAACGATGCGTCTGGACCAGGTTTCAACGAAGATGTATATGTATTTAATTACAAAAAGATTATTGATAAGATAATGTCGGTAAATCCTGATTGTGCAATTTTACTAACCACAAATAACGATTTTTACTATTATCGAGGCGGAGTTAATCCTCATGCAGCTTCAGTATATTCAGGAATGAAAAGAGTTGCAGACTTTTATGGTGGATCAGTCTGGAACATGTACAGGGTAATGGGCGGATATAAATCTATTAATCTGTGGAAAAGCGACAATCTTGCAAATAAAGACAGAATACATTTTACACGAGATGGCTATACAATTATCGCCGATCTTCTTTTTGATGCGATACTAAAAGATTTTACAAATTATTTACAAACTCTGCCCGAGGACAGGATAACAAGTGAGTGATATGGAGTTTATTCAGAATATATTTGCTTATGATCAGAATTCGCCTCTGATTTTTACAAGGTTCTTCTTTTGGGGATTCTTTGCCGTAGTGATGTTGGGATATTCGTTTATCTCGAACCGAATCACGCTAAGATCGCTTTATTTGCTTATTCTTAGCTTGTTTTTTTATTACAAATCGAGCGGATTTTTCTTTTTCTTACTAGTGTTCAGTACTTTTGTCGATTACTACACAGGGAAATGGATTTACAAATCGACTAACGATCTTGTTCGTAAGCTACTTCTGGCATTAAGTGTTTTTATTAATCTATTCTTACTGTCTTATTTCAAATATACATATTTCTTTACTTCGGTAGTCAACGACCTTTTGGGAACTGAATTTGTCGCGCATAACTTTTTAGCTGAATTCTCTAATCTGCTTACAGGCTCACATTTCGACACTGCAAAAATATTTTTACCTGTTGGGATTTCATTTTTCACTTTCCAAACAATGTCATATACCCTCGATATTTATAAACGAAAGCTGGAACCAGTTAAAAATATTATTGATTTTGGTTTTTATGTATCGTTTTTCCCTCAGCTTGTTGCCGGACCAATTGTTCGAGCATCGGAGTTCATCCCTCAGATTTATCAAAAATATCGATTATCGAGATACGAGTTTGGTCTTGCTCTGTTCATGATTTTAAAGGGGTTGATAAAAAAGATAATGATTGGCGACTATATTGCTGTTAATTTTGTTGATCGCATTTTTGCAAATCCCGACATGTACTCAGGCTTCGAGAGCTTGATGGCAATGATCGGATACTCACTTCAGGTTTACGTCGATTTCTCGGGTTATACCGATATTGCTATTGGTGTTGCTCTATTGATGGGATTTAGGCTAAATCAAAATTTCAACTCCCCATACAAGGCAAAAAATGTTGGCGAATTCTGGTCGCGCTGGCATATTTCTCTATCAACTTGGCTAAAGGATTATTTATACATTCCACTTGGAGGTAATCGCAATGCCACTGCTGGGACTTATATTAATTTTGCTTTAATACTTGGAATATTTGCTCTTCTCGCTTCTAACTTATGGATTAGTATTGGGATAGCTGGTTTCGCCGTTCTGCTTATTTTACTAATGTTTATTTCGCCTGCCGTAAAAAAGAATGTGGTAACAAATATAAACCTCATGATTACCATGTTGCTCGGAGGATTGTGGCACGGCGCTAGCTGGAATTTCTTAATCTGGGGAGGACTAAACGGACTTGGAATTGTAACATATAAATATTGGAGAAAAATATCTCCTTGGGAAAAATACAATAATGTTGTCGCAACTGTTTGGAAGATTACTTTAACTTTTGCTTTTATCACTTTAACGCGTGTATTTTTCCGTGCTCCAGATTACGACACGGCAGCAACAATGCTAACAAGAATATGGAATAACTTTAGCCCTGAGATTATTCCAGCTGTTTTGGCTGGTTATTACAAAGTTTGGTTGATGGTGCTATTCGGCTTTGTAACTCATTGGCTTAGCTATAATTTTAAAGACAAATGGCGCGACAAATTTGCAAATGCTCCTCACTGGTCACAAGTGCTGGTTGTTGTTCTTGTAGTTTTTGCCGTTTACCAATCTATTTGCTCCGATATGCAGGCATTTATTTATTTTCAGTTCTAGCTTAATGGATTTATACGAGCCTGACACAAAATTTATGAAAAGATTCAAAGCCGTAATATTCGACATGGACGGTGTTCTTATAAACTCGGAACCACTCTGGAAAATTGCCGAAAAAGAAGTGTTTTCATCTTTGGGCGTAAAAGTTACTGATGAGCTAGTGCATATTACATCTGCTCTCACAGCTCAGGAAGTATGTGCTTTTTGGTTCGAGCGTTACCCTTGGCAAGGAAAAACTTTTGCCCAAGTCGAAGACGATGTCGTTGCACGGGTAATTGAGCTCATCGGAGAAAACGACACAAAAATGCCAGGAGTAAAAGAGATTCTTGAGTTTTGCAAAAACAAAAACTTAAAAATCGGACTCGCGTCAAACTCTTCTCACAACCTTATCGAAGTTGTTCTCGAAAAAGTAGGAATAAAGCATTATTTCGATTTTATTTCATCTGCCGAAGATGTTGAAAAAGGAAAACCAAACCCTGCTGTTTATCTTTATGCGGCACAAAATCTTAATGTACTCCCCTCCCATTGCATTGTGTTCGAAGACTCCGTCATCGGTGTTACAGCAGCCAAACGCGCCGGAATGACAGTTGTCGCAATTCCCGACAAAGATGATTTCGACAATAGAGGGTTCGATATTGCAGATTTTAAAATAAAAAGTTTTGCAGATTTTCTAAATTCTCAATCAATAACCAATATTATTTTGTCAGAATAAAGGTGCATTAAGGCTAAAAACTCTAATTTTCGATTAGTAGAATCAACTCAAGCCTATGAGTACCAATGGATTCAGCTTTTTGCTTATTGCATTAAGCATTTTTTACTTATTTTGCTTATCGTATTACATTATTTTTAATATTATTTATTATTACATTAGCTATTTTTACAATTTTATGTTTTTTATATTAAACAAATTACTATCTTTGCAGAAATTGAATAAGTATGGAAAGTCTATTAGAAAAATCGGCTAGCAAAATAAATTCTGTGCAAATGAACTTCATCAGGGGTTTGGCAGATAAAATAGATTGGCGTCCTCGTCTGCTTGGGATTAAAGGCTCGCGCGGCGTAGGAAAAACTACTTTATTGCTTCAGTACTTGAAAAAAAATTTTGAAGGAGACGATTCTGTTGCATACATAAGCTTAGATAACCTTTGGTTTTCTCGAAATAGGCTCGAAGATTTTATCGATTGGTTTGTAAAAAGAGGTGGAAAACATTTATTCATCGACGAGGTTCACAAATATCCTCAATGGTCACAAATTCTTAAAAATTCGTACGATGATTACCCCGAACTGCAAATTGTATTCACAGGTTCGTCAATGCTTGAGATACTTAATTCGCGAGCAGATCTAAGCAGAAGAGCGGTTGTTTATAATATGCAAGGTTTGTCGTTTCGAGAGTATTTAAACATAACTTGCAATCTTAATATTCCGGTTTATACTTTGGACGACATTATGGTCAATCATAAACAGATAAGCAAGGATGTTTTAGATGTTGTTAAGCCATTAAAGTACTTCAGCACTTATCTTAAGTCGGGTTATTTTCCATTTTACAACGAACTTCCCGATCATTATTTTTACAAGATTGAAGAAGTTATAAATATGGTTCTTGAGGTAGAATTGCCTTTAATGAGAAACCTCGAAATTTCGTATGTAACTAAAATTAAGCAAATTTTACAAATAATTGCCGAATCGGTTCCTTTTATTCCAAATGTTTCGAAACTAAGCGAAAGGGTTGGAATAAATCGAAATACACTTTTAAGTTATTTGTTCTATTTAGCCGAAGCCAATATGACACTAAATGTTTACAAAGATGTGGCGGGAATCACTAAACTTCAGAAACCCGATAAAATCTACCTAGAGAACACAAATATGATTTATGCTCTTTGTCCACAACAGGCAAATGTTGGCAATTTACGCGAAACATTTTTTGTAAACCAGCTCAACTATGCAAACAAAGTAGAGTATGTTAATCATGGCGATTTTAAAATTAATGGCATCTATACTTTTGAAGTGGGTGGAAAATCAAA
>JAQVGK010000571.1 GCA_028696755.1 Bacteroidales bacterium
ATGGGTAAATGTATTGCTAGCTTCAACAAACTTATTAAGCACAATGGATGAGTTCTGCATCTTATCTATTAGGCTCGAGAGGTAAAGCTCATCGGAGTTATCCTGCGAAGCGTTAATACCCTGGCACATCGAGGCAATGGTTGTCATATCGCTACTGATGGCAAGAAATTTATCGGTAATCACCTCAACTGCCTGCTGATACTCCTTATTGGCATAAACCAGCTGCGCCGACTGAAGATTTGCTATGTCGCGAATTCGAATCAATAAATTTTGTTGCTTAGCCAGATCCTCCTCACTTTTCTCGTTGGCCGTTGCCTCTAAATCGTCTAGAAGTTTCTTGTGGGTGGCCTGCACATGCTCCATTTTTTGCCTGATAATATCATGATACTGCAGGTTTGTGATGATATCGGCAATGCTCTTCGATGAGTTCTCGGTTTTTTGGGTTAGCTCCGGTATCTGGCGAGCCACCTCCTCGTGCTTTTCGGCAAAGAGAATAATGCCGAAATGAATGTTGTTCAGTATCTTATCGAGATCAGTTAGACTGCTCTCGCTAATGGCCACAAAATGGCTCAATGTTTTCGAAACCGTTTCCTTGAGCTGTTCGAGGTTACCCTCGTTCTGAAATCCACAAATTTTAAACTCGTTTATAACCTCATTGTAACGGTAAAGTAGTGTTTCAAGATTTTCTCCCTTGGGAGTATTGAGGGTAGAATTGGATATTTTAAGATTGGCCAACAAAAATTTAAGCGTAAGTAGATCCTGATTCAAATTCTTAATAGGGAGAAATAGTTTTCCCTGAAGCTGCATTATATCCTGCAAGAATGCGATAGTACTATTAAGATGATTCGCAAATTGCAGCTGAATTTGCTTCATATCTTTATAAAGGGATTCAATGTCGCGCAAAAGTGCTTTGGTCTCCGCTTCGGTAAGGGCATTAAATATTTGCGAAGCATTATCGGATATGGCTTTAGCCTGACGGTAGTACTGTTTAAAATCGGCATTAAGACCCAAAAAATCGTCGGATGAACACTGGTGGAGTTGCAAAATCTGCTCATCAATCCCCACAAATACCTCTATAAACTCCCTTATAGAAAACTGCAATCTTGGTTCCACCGATTTATTGGGTTTAGGGTTTTTCATGTTGTTAGGATTATCACTCTTAGGCTAAAGTAAATTACCCTAGAATGTTCAACGTTTATAACAAAAAAAGCTTAGCGTAGCTTGTTGGCAAAAGAATTAGCTAACCATCACCATGCGCTTCACCGTATTTACCAGTACTGATATATCGATGGGTTTGCTAAAAAACTCAACGGCACCCAGCTGTTTGGTAAGTTCAACATTCTCGTTTGAGCCAACAGCCGACACAACAATCACGGGTATATCGGCAGTGGTGGGTTTTGCCTTAATCTGCTTTAAAAACTCAAATCCGCTAACCTCGGGCATCAGCAAATCCAAAAGGATCAACTCGGGTTTATTTCTTTCAATAATTCTGAAAGCTTCCTTTGCCCCAAAGGCAGTAATAGTTTCGTAGCCCTCCTCTTGAAGGATAGCTTCAAGCAAAACTTGATTTGTGGTAGAATCGTCAACAATAAGTATCATAGAGAAAAGTTAAAAAAATGAATAATCAAAAGTACAAGTAATAAAAAGTTGATGCAAGAATATTTTAATGACCTTGCTCACTAAAAAATGGTGATTTGAATCATTCTTAAAAAAATATAATTATATTTATGAAAGCATAACAAAAAAAAGGCGAAATATGAATACCACCGAAAACGTTGCTGTACAGAAAACTACCAAACCCTCATTCAATATTGAGGAGGTTTTAACTGCTCCGGAGCTTGCAAGGTTTTACGAAGAGTCGAATAGAACGGAGTTTGGTAAGCGCGATACGATTTTTAAACAAGGCTCCAGAGTTACAGAGGTGGCGCTTGTGATTTCGGGTTTAGTTAAGGTAACCCGCGAAATGCGGAAGGGAAAAAACCTAATTCTAAGGGTCGCACAGCCTGGGTGTTTTGTTGGTATTTCGTCGGGGTTGGCCAGCGAAACCTACGAGTACTCAGTTTGCTCCATGGAGACAACAACAATCAGAACCATTTCTGTAGATACACTTCGCTGGCTGATGGAGAGTAATCATCGGTTTGCCAACGAAATAAACCAACGAATTTGCTCCGAAAATCTATTTAATATCAGTCGGTTATCAAGTCTTCTCTCCAAACAGCTGCCCGGTAGAGTGGCAGATATTATTCTTTACTTTTCGCAGGATATTTTCAGTAGCAATGAGTTTTCCATTCCCCTTACCCGCCAGGAGCTGGCAGAACTGGCAGGAACTACCAAAGAGAGTTTAATACGAACACTCTCGGAATTTAAGAATGACAAAATTATAGATATGAACCGAAATGTTTTTTCGATTAACAGCTTTAATATATTGAAAACATTAAGCAGGTTAGGTTAGAAAAATTATATTTGCACTCACACTATTGCTACCGAATGGAACCAAAATACAAATTACTTATTGTTGATGATATTTTCGTTAACAGACTCCTTATTAAGGAGATAGTCAAGAAAATAAGCGCTCATTGTCTAGAGGCCGAGAATGGTCAACAAGCCATTGATATCTTTAAAAACAATTCTGTGGACCTTATCCTTAT
>JAQVGK010000058.1 GCA_028696755.1 Bacteroidales bacterium
TATTTGAGTTTCGTTACCTAGATTATCAATACCATAAACATTTAATATAACCTCATCATCGGATGGATCTTCCTGCGAAAAATACTCCCAGTTTAACGACTTCCACTCTGCAGATGGACCAATAGTCACACTTGTAATTTTACCATTGTCAAAATCGCGAAATAGGTCCACAAACAAGTCGACACCTTCGCCAATAGTTGTTTCATAAACTTCGCGAGTAGAAGAAATAATTCCTTTTTGTGTAAAGAAAATATAAGCATTTCCGTTTGGAACACTTGACAAATCCAAAGCACCTAAGTCAGCAAAAGTTTGCTTAAGATTTGCTGGCCAGTTCGAAAAGTTTCCATTTCCCCATGAGTAAACTAGAATGTAATATCCATCTGGAACTCCGGTAATGAAATTATTCATCGAGTCTAATCCCACGGAGCTAGCTGTAAAAGTAAAGTAATATTGTGGTCTATTACTCGATCCACATTTTGGGTAATTACGATGTCCAAAGTTCTGCCTATCCGAAGACCATCCTAGTAAACTTTCGGGGTCAATTACCACAACATTCATAGCCGCGGCAGTACCACAATTACCAATGTCGCCCAATCCATTATTAATGGAATTATCGAGCGACCATTTTACAGCCATATAACCCTCTGCCCAGTAATAGCCAGTATTGTAACAATGTAATTCTTTTGGATAATCAACAAATTTAAATTCTCGAGCAGGGCGATCATAATCAACAAAAGTGAATTTATCTTCTTTAAACTGGAAGAAATGTGCTTGCGACCACCCCTCCTCGCCATCGATATAAATGAATGATGATTCTTTCCAAACCAAACTATCAGGATCTGAATGATCTCTTGCCACTCTCCAAAAATAAACTCGGTTTTCCACCAGATTAAAAGGCAAATCCCACGAAACAACACCGCCTGCTGAGTTAATAATTGTTGATTGTAATATTGGACTATTAAACAAGTCTGTGCTGTCTATTTGGAATTTATATGCCGAATTGGCAAGAAACGGATCTCCTGTTGAAGCCACCAAACTCGTATTTCTGTTTGGAATTATCGAATAATTATAAGGGTAAATAGGAAATAAATCGCCGGTTTTAATTAGGAAATTTAAAGTTACCTGATTGTTAGATTCGCTAAGTTCGTCAACATCTAAGGCGGCATCAACATACACTGTTAAACTGTTTAACCCAGGTCCGTCGAGTCTTTGAACAGGCAATTTAAGATACAACGTATCGCGGTAATAACATCCAAAAACTGAAATATTTTGTTGAGTAGAAGTTCCATCAGGAAGCGTTCTGGTAACAGAAACAAGAAAAGTATCAGCTGTTGCTCTACCCAAATTTTTTATAACAATTCTCAAATCAAAGCTATCGATTATTGTAGTAATCTCTTCTGGGATAAAATCGACAAGATCAGCAGTAATTGTTAAATCAGGTTTTTCATGTGAATTAATAATTAATGCAGGATCGCCATGAAGAGTAATTTCACCGCAAGTAAGTTCAATATATGGGTTATCAGGATAGACTAATCCAAGTTGCTCAATAGTTTTCTGAATTTGAAATCCAATGGGTAGATTGTATGATTTATAAGCAATATTTTTGTACAATTCGGTCGAATAAATATTTAGGTAACTTGCAAGGCCATCACCAACCGAGGCTAAAAAACCAATGGAACCTTTTTGTTCTGCATGAACCCACTGCTCGCTAATACTTCCTTGAGACCTTTGGTGTATATCCCCCGAGAAACAAGAATTTGCTAATATAAAAGGATAACGCCCTGTGTTCTCGTATACTTCTGGATCATCAATATCCTGATCAAACCCAGATGCTGAGGCATGACCGAAAAAAGTCAAAAGACTTGCACCAGAATTTATCAGTTGTCTAATTGAATCCGATTGTGTTATTTGAATTGGCTCTGATGAATTCTTTAGGAAAGTACTAACATTGCCGCCAAACAGAGTATCTTCAATAATTTCCTCGTAATTGCTAAGATAATAGGCAAAAGTATTTTGTTCGCTTATGTTTGAACCTCCACCAAAATGTAAGATTGTTTTCATCCATTCTGCTGTTTCTACCGACTCGTATTGCATAATTTTATCAAGATACTCATAAACCTGATCATTTGATGAGGCACTCAGCCTACCAGTTCCAACAAGTGGTTCGTAATTAGTATCATCTAATCCAGTTGTAATAAGGTTATCACTTGCAAGATTTCCTGCCGATGGAACCAAACATTCGTCGTAGATGTCGGGATTATTTCGGATTGTACCAAAGTGAATAGCCTTTCCGATAATAAACATTAATCTTGGGTGCTTGGAAATTTCACTCAAATCTGAAACAAAATTCCTAATAGCTGCTGGATGTTTGTTAACACCCCAAGCATATTGATTATAAAGTTCGTCAATATCGATAAGTGCGACATTGTAGCCAGTTGAACTACGATACGTAGCAAAAGACTGTGCAGATGCCCACAAGTTTTTATGGGTGATAATCAAGTAATCAGAATTGAAATATATAGATTCATAATCGGTAAATTTATTGTTAACGCTCACCTTTGAAACAGAATTTGCCGATTTGTATCCAGACTGATTTGTAAGAATTAAAAATCGCTCTGCATTGGTATTATTCACAAGTGTTTTCAGAACACCTGCAGTATTTTGTACCGAAATTCTTTCGTGATTATTTATGTCGTAAAGATAAACCGTTGATCCCGCATTAAAGTTTGTAATCTCGAGATAATCCTTATCTGAAAGGGAATTTGCTGGCAAGAAAAACTCGAAATAGCTTTGATTCTCAAAATCCCAAGTGTGCGGATATTTGATGTTAATGTACGAAACAACATTACGGTCTACAATATCTGGTTGGGTGATGTCGTTTGAAGAAAAAACAAAATTTATTATTGAACTAAGCTGAGACGAAGGCAGAGTTATATTCTCACGAACAAACTGATAACCTGAGTAAGTTCTATCGACACGGGTCTGCCCCAAGAAATCTACTTTAAGATGATGTGGCACAGTTGAAACTACCTGATTTGCCGATGCACCAGCAACAGCAATTTCGAAGTAAGAATTAATATTACCAGTGAAAATATTTGGCAGTGAAATACTTTTTGTTCTAGGTGCATCGTCAGTAATCACAACATTGTCAAACCATCCTTCTCCTTCAGTAAATATGGCGCGCGTGGAGGCACTATAGTATGTGGTAGTGTAATTTGTTCTAGCGTTCTTATAACAGTATGCTTGAGCATCTGTAATATATGGCGAATAATCTGTTTGGTTCACCGAAGTCATTCTGCGATTAGAAATCGAATTATTCCATGTTAGAAAATAAACAGCGGTATCGCTGTACATACTATAATCTGGATTAACACAATTAATGGGATCGTCGAAAAAGTCAAGATCAAGTTCTGCTCTATTTCTTTTACCGTAAAACTCGACATAACCGTTTGGATCGAAAATCCCAGTAGTTCCTTCGCCTTGAATGTATATGTATTGCTCCTCCCCTTTATGAAAAATCTGTATCCAACGTGGATCTATAAGGTTTACTGGAACACCAGCTTGAAGTAACTGGGTATAAGTTACTCTGAATATACCATCGCTATTAACCTGAATTTTAAAATACTGCTGATCGTAATTAATCCACTCATTACCAGCAGTCTGAGGATATAAAACTGGCGAAAAAAGCAGGGCAAAAATCAGAATTATAAGTTGGTATTTCAGATTCATTTTCATGTTATAAAAATACTAAAAATACCAACACATTTAACTACTGTGTTGCAAACAATTTATCGGTATTAAAACGATAACTTAGTGAGAAAATATGGGAATACAATGCTACACTTTGATTCCCAACGTCTGTAAGTGCATAATCAATTCTAAGTCCGTATAGATTTACTCCCAGACCAATATTTGGCTGCCACGAAACAGTATTTGTGTTATCGAATTCGGGTATTTGCTGAAAATTGTTTACCCCAACACGTGCAAAAACTAAATTCTTGTACGAAAATTCTAATCCTGCAGATGGGTCAACACTAACAAAATTAGTTTTTAGTACAGTATTTCTCTTTCCATCAGTTGTGGTTAGTAAGCCCAATTCGCTGTAAAGAGAAAACTTCTCGCTGATATTGTACATATAACCTGCTCCTATAAGTAAACGCGGTAATGTAATTTCGAGACCGTTTTCGGGAACTTCGTTGCCAGTTGCTTCAAAAACATCGCGAAGTAATTCCTGATTAAACCTCCAAGCGTTAAAAGTTGAGGTAACATCTCGTAGATTTGCCCCAAATTTCCAGTTTTTGTAATGATACATTGCCGAAAGATCTAGTCCAAACCCCCAAGCATCGGCAAAATCGCCAGCATTACGGCGAATTACTTTTACATTTCCACCAACATTTAAACCATCAATTGGCAAACTGCGTGAATATGAAAATAAAAATGCGTAATCAGCAACCGAAAAAGAGGAAATGCGATCGTAGCGAATGTTTCCGTCGCTATCAACCAAATCGAGAGTGTTTGGAATATCGTCAACTCCAAAACGAATCATCGAAAGACCTAGAACAGATTTTTCATCAATGCGATAAGATCCACCAATAAAATCATATTTTGCTATTCCAGCAAAGTATTCGGAGTGCATTGCACCAATTTCAACTTTTTTGTCGAGTTTATTTAATCCAGCTGGATTCCAGTAAACTGCCGAAATATCATCTGTTGAAGCAACCACAGAGTTCCCCATGCTTAAAGCCCGACCACCAACACCAATTGCAAGGAACTCGTTACTGTATTTTGGCGCTACCTGAGCAAACATAGAAACTGATGATAGCAACAAAACTGATATGCAAACTATTCTAATTTTCATGTCTAAATTTTTCAATTAACAAAATAACTGCATTATTTGTTAAATATTGCAAAAATTACAAAAAAAGTTGAATATTTTTGTCTCAAAATATAACTTTTTAAAATCTCGAATGAAAATAATTAAAGCCATACCCTCGGCAATAACATCTCTAAATTTAACTTGTGGGAGTTTAGCAACTTTCTTTGCTCTTAACGGAGAAGTTGAAATTGCAGTTTATTTAATAATTGCAGCCTCGATTTTCGACTTCTTGGATGGCTTTGCTGCACGTTTGCTAAAAGCAGTATCAGAATTTGGTAAGCAACTCGACTCACTTTCCGATCTTATAAGTTTTGGATTTGCTCCGGCGGCTCTTCTTTATAATCACATTTTTTCTAACAATATTCTTCCCGAACACTTCGAATACTCCGTTGTTGGCATCATATTGTTTTCGGCACTTAGATTAGCAAAATTCAATATCGATCCAGACCAATCATCCGAATTCAAAGGATTACCAACACCAGCAACAGCACTATTTATTCTAGCAGTAGTATTTCCTAGTGGTAAATCGATTGTCGATTGTAGTTTTTTATTTGTAAGCCAATATTTTATTATTGCAATTTTAGTACTACTTCCATTTTTTATGATTTCCAATCTTAGATTGCTTTCATTAAAAATTAAAAACTTCGACATTAAAAAACATTTTTGGCACATAATTCTATTATGCGGGGCGCTAGTTTTGCTGATTTTGTTTGGTGTGCAAGGATTTGCATTTGTAATTGTGTTGTATCTAGTATTATCAATTTTAAAAACATTATTCAGATTTTAAATCTTAAAAAATGGTCGTTGGCAAACTCAAAAATAAATGCTAATATTGCAAAGTCAAAATGCATAAATGAAAAACAAATAAATATCAATAAAAAACTAAAAACATGAAATTCTTAGCACAGATTAACATTATGCCATTAAAGGCATTGCTCGACCCACAAGGCAAAGCAGTTATGAATTCTGCAAAAAAGACTGGTTTTGATTATATTTCAAACGTTCGCATCGGCAAGCATATTGATGTTGAGCTAGAGGCTGACAGCAAAGATTCTGCTGCTTCGCGCATCGACGAAATGTGTAAAAAAATCCTTACAAATCCTATCATTGAATCGTACGAATTCAATATTTACGAAATCTAAAAAAAAGTTTTGCACAATAAAAAAACAGGTTGTATATTTGCAGCCTCAAAATGGTGGATGTAGCTCAGCTGGTTAGAGCGCCGGATTGTGGTTCCGGAGGTCGTGGGTTCGAGCCCCATCTTCCACCCAGAAATTTAAGCTTCGCAATTGCGGAGCTTTTTTTTTTGCAAAATGTGTTTTTATTCCACCTCAATCTCCCATTTACCAAACAAGCCTAGAACTGCAGGATAGGAAAACTTTGCTTTTCGCAGACGATTATTCTCAGGGTCGATATTGTAGTTTATTGAAGATCGCAAATCTGATTTTTCTAAATTCGTGCGAACAAATACTGCTCCCGAAAAGTCACATTCTGTAAAATCACTCTCGCTCAAATCACATTCTTCGAAATCGATTTCGTGAAGAATACAAGATTTGAAACTGGTTTTCTTGATTTTTGACCCCTGAAAACAACTATAACTAAGATTGCAATTAGCAAAACTGAAATTTAATGCCGATGGATTACAAGTGTCGAAACGCAAACCGTTCATTTTACATGAAATAAATTCTACATCTCTAAATGACACATTAAGAATCTTAACAAGACTTAAATTGCAATCTTTAAATTTACAATCAGTAAAACGACAATCGGTAAGATTGTAGCCAGTAAAATCGCAATTCTGAAAGATACAATTGTCGAATTCGGCAGGAAGTGAGTCAATTTCTTTTAGCTCCTCTCCTACAATTGTTTTGTCGGCTATAAATTTCATTAATGCCTAAATTATTCGACAGGTTTCCAACCACATTTTTTGTAGCTGTCTACTACTTTCTCAACGGTTTTCTTTGTAACAAACTCATCCTCAACAAAAATCATATAGTAGTTTTTTGCTGGATTTATGTTTACTTTCTTAATTTTCTTTGGCTTTTCCCAAACCTCTTCCTCTATTTCCATCCCAACAGCTGGAACAAGATCGCAATTAATTTCCCTGCGCAAAACCGATTTGGAGTATTTTTCATCCAAAAAAACTTGATCAATAATTATTGTACTCATAAAAATGGATTTTAGAATTCAAAAATAATGAATTTGAGTTATCGTTGAAAGTTTGATCGCAATTTTATTTTTTTTTATGATAGAGCTTATACTCAACTTAAGCAATTTCCTTTAACAAGTCATTAGCCAATTATCACAAACGGACATCCCTCTCCTTCAAAATAAACACAATGTCCATTAAAAAACTGGCTCTTTTACTCACGGCAACGCGCCATGAAATGGCTATGCACAATAAATTAAGATTATCTACTTAAAGGCAAAATATTATGAACGCGTCAGCAAAAAATATTATATAGAAATAACTTCGTTACATTTAATTTTGATGTGTTTTCTCAACACACTTAGTGTAAATCCAATTCCCGATTTCCAAAATTTTATATCTTTGCTGCAAAATTACAAATTATGGAAACTGTATTAAGTGGAATAAGATCAACGGGAAACCTACATTTGGGAAATTACTTGGGTGCTGTGCAGAATTTTGTCAAAATGCAACACGATAACAACTGCTATTTTTTTATTGCTGATTATCATTCACTCACAACACATCCAACTCCCGAAAATTTGCATCGCAGTGTTCGCCAGGTTTTGGTTGAGTATCTTGCTGCTGGAATCGATCCTGAGAAATCGACACTTTACATACAGAGCGATGTTCCCGAAATTACGGAGTTGTATTTATTGCTAAACATGAACGCCTATCTTGGCGAACTCGAACGCACAACTTCGTTTAAAGACAAAGCCAGACAACAACCCGAGAATGTAAATGCAGGATTGTTAACATATCCAGTGCTTATGGCTGCCGATATTGTCATTCACCATGCCGATAAAGTTCCAGTAGGAAAAGATCAGGAGCAGAATCTAGAAATGGCCCGTAAGTTTGCACGCAGGTTTAATAATATGTACAATGTCGAATATTTTAAAGAGCCTGTTGCTTACAATTTTGGCAAAGAATTAATAAAAATACCTGGATTAGATGGAACTGGTAAAATGGGAAAATCGGAAGGAAATGGATTATTTTTAGCCGATGACGAAGCTGTAATCCGCAAAAAAATTATGCGCGCTGTTACTGATGCCGGACCAACGGAACCAAACTCGACAATGCCCGAAGTAATTGCAAACTTGTTTACAATTATGGATATTGTTTCTACACCAGATACAGTAAAATTCTTTAAGGACAAATATGCAAGCTGCGAAATTAGATATGGCGACCTCAAAAAACAACTTGCCGAGGATGTTGTAAAACTGATAGCTCCAATTAATGCACGAATTAAAGATATTGACTCCGACAGCGAATATCTAAGCAAAGTTGCAAAACTTGGCGCCGAAAAAGCTCGCGAAAGTGCTGCTAAAACCTTAAAAGAAGTAAGAGAAATTATTGGGTTTAGGAAGTTTTGGTAGGAATATGGATTTTAAGTATAACGGTTGCAGCAATATTTTGTGCGAGCGTTGGTTACTAAAATTTGTCAAATTTACTATAAATTTTCGAAACTGCGACTTCCGTTCGGTTACCCACCCAAACCCCGCATGAAATATAGGTGTTATTAGGGGTTGTTAGTTGTCTGACATCAATATGGGTTTTTAAGCTTTCACTTTGTTTTGACCACCTCATAGTAAAGCAAAGTACTATCCAGTCGATAAATTGTTGTGAAGTTTTCATCTAATAAGAATTTAAGTGTCCGATTATTTACTAACCCATATTGATTATAAAGCAAAACTAGAGTGTCGCCATTAATATTCCATTTGCCCCAGTATTTACGTGGATGATTTGAAAAACCGCTTTGAAATGCAGATTCTCTAAACACACCATTTTTTTTCAGTATTATTTTCTCCCTATTATTGTGAAACTTCTTGTTGTTTTGTAAGACACTTGTGTGGCAAGAAACAACAAATATTATTATGAGAACTGCAAAGGAAATATTTTTAATTTTCTTTTTCATGGTCTGCTATTCTGTTTTGTTGTAGTTCTTGAATATGAATTTTATTATTAATTCATACAATTATTTGGTGTATTTTTCCTTAAATTTAAAAAAATGATGTTTCGGAATAGCGGTTTTTTTTCTCTAATTGCCGCTAACTCTATTGTAAGAAGCAAAAAATTCTCTTTTTCTGCATTTCTCCCAACTATTCTATTCATGTTTTAATGTTTATACCTCGCTGTAAATGTAATTATTTTTAAGTTACAGCGAAATATAAATTTTATTTTTTAGCTATTTTAACTCTTTTCAAACATAATCATCACACAGCATGTACCTATAGAAATCAATATGTTGCAAAACTTGGCGCCGAAAAAGCTCGCGAAAGTGCTGCAAAAACCTTAAAAGAAGTAAGAGAAATTATTGGTTTTAGGAAATTTTGGTAGGATTATAAAGAGTCGAAAAAATCAGCCACTTTTAACACTTTTTCCGAACTTTTTTTATCAAAAATTAAATGCTCGAAATCTCGTTTTTTGTTGTTAAGATTAACATTTTTGAGCATTTCACTCACTGCAATTTTTAAATCTTGTAAATTAGAAATGTTGCACTTTGACGATAAAAAATTGTAATCGGGCACAGTTTGCGAAAGGAGAAACATCACATCATAGAAATCTCTCCCTTTTTGTCGCGACAACATTGCCGAAATTTTCATTGCACACAGTACTTCGTCTGGAGGAACTGGGAATGCGAAAAAGAATCCACAACCTTTAATATTTGTAAGTTTCGTTTTATATTCAAAGTGCTGATTCTGACTTTCTAATTTGATTAAAAACCGCTCATCTTTATGTCCCGATAATCCTAGTCCAAATAAAAGCTCCGGGAAATAAATATTGCTACGAAAGGCTTTTAGCTTTCCGTCTTGTGGTAATTTTTCAACAACATTAAATCCATTCCTTTTAAGGTACTTAACAACGCTATTGCTCATAGTGTTAAATTCTGCCTCAGTAAAATCAGAGCAATCAAAGTCAAGATCTTCCGAAAACCTATCAATTCCCTTTGTTAATCGAAGATTTGTTCCACCAATAAATGCAATCTTACGAATATAAGTTGAAGTGGAAAGAAAATCTAATATCATCAATTGGAGATACTCCTTCAACATATATTTTTTGTGTAATGGATTAGCCTTGATATAATCTGGAAAGAAATTTTCGATATAATTTAACTGTATCATAACTCATATGCTTTTAAGAATTTGCCAACTCTTTTCTCCAATTGTATTATTCCAAATTTTTGTGAATACAATTGCAGTTTTTCAATATCTAATTCATCATGTAAAAAGTCAAAATCAAATCTTAAGTCAATAAAATCTGTCTCTTTTTTATAAAATGGGTATAAATATAATAAATCAAGCAAAGCTTTTTCGGGCTCCGCTATGTAAAAATTTCGTCCATTCGCAGTGGTTTTAATTACAAATCCAAAATATGCGGATTCTTTTACCGAATTATATAAAAATCTTCCAAAATTGTTTTCAAATTCAACTGTCTTTATAGTTGAAACACTGGTGATTGTTGAAACAGATTCGGGAATTAACCCATAAAATGATAATGCAGAATGTAAACTAATGTACGAGGGACGGTAAATTTTATTTGCTAAATAAAACGAAAATCCTGATTCTCCGAGATATTCTGGAAATGTATAGTATCCCTGACGAAGTTTTAATATGTAGCCTTTTTTAACCCAGTTTGTAAGATTGTTCTTGTCAAAACTAGGATCAAATGCATAAACCTGATTTGTATTAAAACAAACTAAATTAAATAACTGGCTACGAAATTCAATGAAACTCATGTTGTTTTATTTCTATATTTCCGCAAATATACGGAATTACAGAAATAAAATCAATTTTTTTTATCTTAAATCTCAGTTTACCTAACAAATTTTCCAGTTAAAACGGAATCATTTGCATTAATAACTACAATGTACAAGCCCTGTTCAAAATCAGAAACATCAATTTTATCAAATCCCGATTCAACTGTTTTTACCAACTTTCCATTTATGTCGAAAATTTGAACTAACCTATAATTCTCGTTTTGATTTAAGTGTATGTAATCTTTTGTGGGATTTGGGAAAACAATAACTTTATTAGTCAATTCTGTCTCTATCGAATTCTCCTCGTAAGGGTAAGCTAATTGATTTTCGAGAGCGAAAGGAACATAGTATTGAAAAGAGTTAGTCGTAAGTGTTGTAAACGAAGTATGTTGTGGATGTTCAAAACTGCTTACAAAAATTTCGATAT
>JAQVGK010000572.1 GCA_028696755.1 Bacteroidales bacterium
ACCGACCACCGACCACCGATTACCGCTTACCGATTACCGACCACCGATCACCGACCACCGACCACCGATTACCGATTACCGACCACCGACCACCTATTACCACTATTCAAAGAACCTCCCAATCCTACCCGCCACATCTTCTGGTTGTTCGTAATGAAGCCAGTGTGAGGCAGCGGGAACTATTTCAACATTTGCATTCGTAAAAATAAAATCAATCAGTTTTTTATCTTGATCTGTCATATAATTTGATAATTCGGCTTTAAGGAAAAGTGTTGGTGTTTCTATCTTTCTATCTATAAAATCATCTGGATTTAAGCCATCCATGATTTCGGGAAAATTGTTAAAGATTGCATCCACATTCATTTTCCAGTACATACGTCCGTTTTCTTTTCGTAGGTTTTTTAACACGATATTACGGATGTTTTCGTCGTAGTTCGAAATGTGTGCTGCTGCAATCTTGTAAGAGCTAAATGTTTCTATTGGCAATGTTCTCATCATCGAAATCAGATTGAGATGAAACTGGATACTCTCTACATGATCCATTAATGCAGAATATGATCTTGGCGAGATATCAGCAATTATCATCTTTTCAATCAACTCTGGATACTTATTGGCAAAGAACATTGCAGTTTTACCACCCATTGAATGGCCAACAAGATAAAATCTTTTTAATCCCAGACTGTCAGCCCAGATTTTGACATCCTGTGCCAACTCCTGATAGGTATGAGATGGATGATGAAAAGATCTTCCATGATTGCGCAAATCGGGCAGATATACTTTATATTTTGCTTCAAGGATTCCGGCAACTCTGGTCCAGCTTTCACCACTACCATAAAGTCCGTGCAGAATTACGACTGGAATATTGTCACTATCTCCGACGATTGCCGAATTAAGAATCATTGCATTAAGATTAAATTGCAGCCGTAAACTGATTTAAGAACCGGATATCATTCTCAAAGAAAAGTCGCAGGTCTTTAATTCCGTATTTAAGCATTGTAATACGCTCGATTCCCATTCCAAATGCGAATCCCGACCACACTTCTGGGTCGATGCCTGTTGCTTTAAAAACGTTTGGATCAACCATTCCACAACCAAGAATTTCGAGCCAGCCTGTACCTTTACAAACATTACAACCTTTTCCACCGCAAAGAGTGCAACTTACGTCAACTTCTGCCGATGGTTCGGTAAATGGGAAATATGAAGGTCTCATTCTTATTTGAGTATGCTCGCCAAACATTTCCTTTGCAAAATAATCGAGAGTTTGTTTAAGATCGGCAAAGGATACATTTTTGTCAACATACAAACCTTCGATCTGATGGAAAAGACAGTGTGCACGTGCCGAAATAGCCTCGTTACGATAAACTCTACCAGGCGATAAGCTGCGGATTGGCGGTTTTAATTCCGACATTTCGTGTGCTTGAACAGATGAAGTGTGAGTACGCAGCAAAACATTCATATCTGGCGAAATAAAGAAAGTGTCCTGCATATCACGGGCAGGATGATCCTGTGGGAAGTTTAACATCCCGAAGTTATGATTATCATCTTCGATCTCTGGGCCATCGGCTACCGAAAAACCTAGTTTGGTGAAAATCGAAATTATCTCGTTGCGAACAACAGAAAGTGGATGACGCGAACCCAGCTTTAACGGATCGCCAGGACGACTTAAATCTATTTCGATTTTACCCTGACTGTTAACAGTGAGAGCATCGCGCAACTCGTTTAGCTTATCGGTTGCCTTTTGTTTAAGAACATTTATTTCGGCACCAACAGCTTTTTTTTGGTCGGCAGGCACATTGCGAAAATCATCAAACAATGCAGGAATTAATCCTTTTTTTGATAAATATGTAAGTCTGAATTCTTCAACTTCTTCGATGGTCTTAGGACTAAATGCTTCAACCGCTGCAAGTATTTCCTTTATTCTGTTAATCATTTGTTCTGTTTTTTAATCATGCAAAATTAAGATATTTGGGGGAACTGCTGCAAAAACATTTACAAAAACAATCAAATAATTATTTAATGTTGAATTTTTCAAAACTGAAAGTAAAAACTTTCCTTGTTTCCGTCGATTTTTTTCAATATTTCCAGACCTCCACTACATATAACTGATATTCAATAGTTTGGTTATTGCTTTTCGCAATGAGTTTACAGAAATAGTTATCTCTCACATTCAGCCCTCCGGGCTGTTTTGATTTATTGTTTTCTACTGCCAGCTCATGCTATCGCATTTCGCTGACAGTTATGGATGTTATGCCCTCCGGGCATAGGCTGCTTTGATTTGCCAATTATACTCAACCTCCATGGGATTTTTTATTTAGAAACTAGGAGATTTTGAGACTAATCGATGAAAAAATTCTTTGCAAAACCTGCCCCGCAATACGGGGGCAGTAGCTATGGTAATAATTTTTGCGATGCATTGAGCTTGCCGAAATGAAGAAGAGTAGGCTCAAAAGATACGGTTTATATTACAAAATCCCATGGAGGTTGAGTATAACAATGTTAGGACTCCAGCAAATTAATAATAGTCCAAAAAGCCTGTAAGGCTTAACTTTCATTACCATAGGCGACTTCTGTTGCCGATAGTAAACAAATACAAATACACTACAGCCCGGAGGGCTGAATGTGAAATGCCAAACAAAT
>JAQVGK010000573.1 GCA_028696755.1 Bacteroidales bacterium
CTGTTTTTGGAAATTTGCCTGCGCAAAAAACTGTGGTAAAAGTATTGTACGACAATCATTCGATTTACTTTGCTGCCATTATGTACGATAACGTTCCCGATAGCATTTATACCGAGTTTACCGAGATAGATAAAGACAATGGCAATGTTGATTATTTTGGAATAAGCTTGAACCCAAATAATGATGGACAGAACACTTATGAATTTATAATTTCGGCTGCTAATGTTCAAACCGATATCAGGGTTGCAAACGGGAACGAAGATTACAAATGGGATGCGGTTTGGTACAGCGGGATAAAAATTACCGAAGATGGATGGATTGCCGAAATTGAAATACCGTATTCGGCAATCAGATTCCCAAAAACTGATGAGCAGCTTTGGGCGGTAAATTTTTTCAGAACTGTGCGTCGAAGCCGCGAAAAATCTAGCTGGATTCCTGTCGATCTTAGTAAAGGTTCGGAAGCTTCTCAAATGGGAACTATTCAAGGAATGCGAAATGTTGACTCCCCACTTCGCTTGGCACTTATGCCTTATGTCTCGGGATATGTAAATTCTTACGATTCGAATGTTGGATATTCATTTAGTGGTGGTTTAGATCTTAAACTTGGTCTTAGCGAAACTTATACCCTCGATATGACTCTTATTCCTGATTTTGGACAAACAAAAACCGACGATTTAATACTAAATCTTAAGCCACAGGAAACATATTACTCCGAAAATCGTCCGTTTTTTACCGAGGGAACAGAGCTTTTTACGAAATGTGGTTTGTTTTACTCGCGAAGAATTGGAAAAACTCCCGAATTATACGGGCAGGTAATCGAAAACAGCAGCTTGGCGGGTTACGAGATTCTAAAAAATCCTTCTACTGCGCGACTTGTTAATGCATTTAAAATCAGTGGACGAGGCAAAAATAATCTTGCTGTTGGTGTTTTTAATGCTGTAACTGCTAATACTTGGGCGAAAATTGCTTACGAAGAGGCTGAGCCGGAATTGATTTTGACTGAACCCGCTGCAAACTATAATATGTTTGTGCTAGATCAAACAATTGGTAAAAACTCCTATGTTAATTTTACAAATGCCAGCGTAGTTGTTCCTGGAAACAAGTATTTGTCGAATGTGTCGGCGAGTTCGGTAAAAATTATGGAGAAGAATAATCGTTTTGGTGTTTCGGCATTAGTGGCCTATAGTATGCAGCGAAATAATTCATCATATCTTGCCGATGGCTGGTATATAAATTCGAGTGCTGGAAAATTAACTGGGACATGGGTTTACTATCTTTCGTCGGAGATAATTACCGACAAATACAATCCAAACGATATGGGTTATCTCACCGAGTTTAATCAAGTATCGAACACTGCTACAGTAGGATATAGAAAATATTCGCAGTTTTGGATTTTTAATGAAACCAGAAATTCTCTCAGCTTCTCGTACAACACTCTTTTTAGAGATGCCGCCTTTACAAAAGCAGAAGTTTATCTATCGAATTATGCCACCACACGCAAGCATCTTTCGCTGTGGAACGAAATAAGTTGGCAGCCAGTGGATTATCACGATTATTACGAGCCTCGTGATGGTGTAAGTTTTTACAAGCGCCCAGCTATGTTCTCAGAATTTTTTATGCTTTCGTCAGATTACCGTAAGAAATTGGCAGTTGATTTTAGAACTGGATACTATGGTGATACCGAAGAGCGACATGGAGTTTGGGGAAATATTAGTCCACTTGCCCGTGCAGGAAAACGCTTCTCTATACGATATACACTTGCCGGTGATTGGGATCTTGCTGGTGCTGGATATTTTACGAGAATTTCGGACACCATTGTTTTTGGAAGGCGAGATGTAATAACTTTTACCAACACCTTGAACTTTACTTATGTGTTTACCAATAAGCTGTCGCTAAGTTTTAGGGCACGGCATTATGTTTCGTCTGTTGATTACAAAAAATTCTACAATCTAAATTCCGACGGCACTCTAAGTTACCAACCCGATTATAGTTTTGATGGCGATTATGTTTTCAACTTATTCAATGTTGACATGCTGGTTTCGTGGAACTTTTTACCCGGCAGCTACTTATCAGTTATGTGGAAAAACCAAATTTTTGCAAGTGGCAATGTTCCTGCATTAAGCGAAATGCCCGGTTATTTCGAAAACTTTAAAAGCCTTTGGATAGAACCACAAGCTAATAATCTCTCCCTAAAACTTATCTATTATCTTGATTATCAGAGTGTTGTTAGGGGCGGGTAGAGGGCTTTAACTATTCCTCCTTATTCCCAAAAATCTTATTCTGTCTTACGATTGATTCTTTGTGAATCATTTGAAGCAGTTTTAGGAGAAATTCGCGCGAGATGTTATCGGGATGGGCATAGTTTAGGCGTGATTCCACAATTGTTTTCCAGCGGTCGAGTTGGAGAATAGTTACGTTGTTGTTTTTTTTAAGATTTCCAATTTCGTCAACCAATCTAAAACGGTGTTCGAGCATATCTATAAGCTGATAATCAATAACATCGATTTTTTCGCGTAAATCGGAAAGCTTATTTTTAAAATCGTTACTGTCGGCAAATGATTTTCTAAAACTTAGTGCTGAAATCATTTCGGCCAACTGTTTTGGTGAGATTTGTTGCTGTTTGTCGCTAAGA
>JAQVGK010000059.1 GCA_028696755.1 Bacteroidales bacterium
CTAAAAACGAATGTGGATCGGATACCGAAACTGTAACCGTAACTGTTGCTGCTCCTTGCGACCCTCCTGTAATCAACTTCAAAATGAGCGAGATTACTCATCAGCAGTTTACTCACGAGATGACAGGTACTATTACAAATGTTAAGAACAAATCAGATATTACCGTAACTGTTGATGGAGTTGTTGACAATAGCTTCCAATTTGTTCCTAGCACAATGGTTTTGAGTGGAAAATTCAAACTATCTGCTGGTAAACACACAATTGTTGTTACTGCTAAAAACGAATGTGGATCGGATACCGAAACTGTAACCGTAACTGTTGCTGCTCCTTGCGACCCTCCTGTAATCAACTTCAAAATGAGCGAGATTACTCATCAGCAGTTTACTCACGAGATGACAGGAACAATTACAAATGTTAAGAACAAATCAGATATTACCGTAACTGTTGACGGAGTCGCTGACAACAGCTTCCAATTTGTTCCTAGCACAATGGTTTTGAGTGGAAAATTCAAACTATCGGCTGGCAAGCATACAATTGTAGTTACTGCCAAAAACGAATGTGGATCGGATACCGAAACTGTAACCGTAACTGTTGCTGTTCCATGTAATCCTCCAGTAGTAAATTTCAAAGTTTCGGAAATTGCGCATCAAACATTTACACACGAAATAAGTGGAACTGTAACAGGAGTTAAAACTAAAACCGACATAACTGTTACAATTGATGGTGTAACGGAGAATAATTTCTCTTATATTCCGACCACAAATGTTATTAATGGTAAGATAAAGCTTGCACCAGGTACTCACAAGATTATAATTAAAGCAAAAAATGAATGTGGAGAAGATGTTGAAACAATAAATGTTACTGTTGCTGATCCATGTATTCCTCCTGTAGTTACTTTTACTGTTAGTCCACTGACGGAAAACGCATATACACACAAACTTACTGGAAAAGTAATGAATGCTTCAACAAAATCGGAGATTACAATAACTGTTAATGGAAGTCCTGATAATAGTTTCACTTTTACGCCTTCAACATCACAGATAAGTCTTAACTTAAAGCTTAATCCAGGCAAACACACTATTGTTGTAAAAGCGAAGAATGATTGTGGAGAAGACATGCAAACACAGTCCATTACAGTAGATAACCCATGTATTCCACCAGTAGTTACACTCACAGTTAGTGAGATTACCGAAACTGGTTATACTCATAAGTTTACTGGAACAGTAACAAATATTGCCAACAAAAATGATATAAAAGTTAAGGTTGATGGTGTTTCCACAACAAACTTCACATTTAATGCTTCGACAGGCGCCATAAGCGGAAAACTAAAACTTAAGGCCGGTACACATACAATTGTAATTACTGCTAAAAACGATTGTGGCGAAGATTCAAAATCGAAGCAAATAATTGTTAAAGAACCTGAGGCATGTGGGCCTAGATTTGAGCCAGGAAATGCAGATTGGCAGTTCTGCTTGATTACACCAAGTGGCACATATAACAGATCGGACCTAACAAGTAGTTTTTCATACAATGGAAATGCATCAAGCTTATTCTTTAAAGCTACTGCTGGTGGTGGAAATGCAATTGTTGGAGGCAATGCTTACACTATTACCCCTGGCAAATATTATTTATTTACAGGAAATATCAAGGTTAAGGTTAGCACCAGCAATCCGGGTTCTATGGGACAATGGTCGGTATGTATCGAAGCCGACAAAGCGCCACAATCTGGAACAGGAAACAGTAGACCAACTAGCCCATGCGAGCCTGTTGATGATGGTGATAACAACGACAACAACGGCAATAACGGAGATAAAGGCGGAAGCACAACTCCCGACAAACAAGGTGGTGGCACAAATGTAACTCCAAACAGACAAGGAGGTTCAACAACAACCACAAAGCCTGTAATCAGAAATCAATAAAACGATTTAAATAGAAAAGACCGGTAAATGCCGGTCTTTTTTTATTGATTTATTGTGAAACTTTATTCCTATTTCAACCACTCGTTAAGCTTATTGATAACCATTTCGTGCTGTATTTTTGGCAGTGATTTTATTCTTGTTGCATGTGTACCTTTTGGATTAACAATCTTTATTACTCCTGCATTATCCCCAATCTCAGGCGCTGCTGCTGTCCATGGATCATACTCACCATAAATAATAAAGGTATTCTTTGCCTTGGTTTGTAAAAACTTTTCAAGGTCGATAGATGTTTGTGCATAAAACTCTGGTTTTACTCCTTTAGGTAAAAAAATCTTCTCGAAATAACCTTCTGCTGTTTTTATTGTCAAATACTTTGCAAGAAAATCGGTATCATAACCATAATAACCCAACTCACGTGCAGCTTGATAAAAGAAAGGCAAAGTTCCTTCAGAACCTTCTATCGAAAAGTAATCGGGACCAGAAACTGTAATCAGATGTTGAAAAAGTTTTGAATCAGATTCTTTCTTCGAAGGGATTCTTTCGGTATTTCCAACCCACTGCCAAAAAGCAAACGAGTATTCGAGCACACAATAATCATAAACCTCCTCTAATGGAATCCTAAAAGTAAGTTTAGATATCTTACAATAGTTTTCGAACATTGGAAAAATCTCGGCTTTTCGTTTTAGAATCTCCTTTTGGAAAGCTACTATGCGTTTTTGATCCTTTTTTGTGCCGATATTTTTGATAAAAGGCTCATGACGACCATCCTCCAATGCTTTAGCAACTGGTGCAACATAAGCAACTGTTGCTGCAACGTCCTTTGGATAATACATTTGATAGAGAAGACATGTTTCTCCTCCTTTGCTAATTCCTGTACTTACCCATTTTCCGTTATATATTTTACCAAGCGACTCACGTATTGCATGATGGTCGTCGGCAGCTCCACGAGTTGTGAGATATTGCCAATCAAGAGGATCCGGTTTTGATTCGGCAAAATATCTGTGTTCCACACAAATTTGATTTGCCAGCAAAATGCTACTCAACTCGTTAACATAATTCTCGGCCGAAGCATAATCTGCATTGTAACCTTCCGTAATATAAACAACTGGGGCATTATAACTCTTGTGATTTATATACACTCTCTGCCTGAACTTTGGTGACTCTGGATTGGAAGCATCGAGTGGTTGCTCAAACAAAATCAGATATTTTTCCGAGAAAAAATCTGTTGTCTTTAACTCCTCCACCGAAATAACTCCCGGCAGACTCTTTAACTTGTCCGACAATTCGCTACCAAATACAATAAAGCAACTAAATAATAAAACTAAAACTAAAAAACCTTTTCTAAAATCTGTCATAATAGTAAATTTGAAACTGTTCAACAAAGTCTTTTTCCGTTCGCAATATAATAACTAAAACGCTGTTTTACACGGCAGTGTTGGGATCGAATTGAATTTTTATACAAAAAAATCTTTCGACACATTTAGGCTTTTACACCTATTGCAAATTGATAATTTCATTGTGGCATAGTGTTTTACATTAAACAGTTTTTATATTTTGCTGATGGTTTTTCAAAAATTGCGATTTAGCCAACATTCAATTTATTTCTACTTTATCCACAGTTTTTTTAATTTTGCATCGTGAAAAATCTGACTGATAAAATATTTGGTTCCAGCAAATCTGCCGACAAGCTTTTTTCCCATCTTAAGGATAAAGAAAACCAGCAAAACATAAATATTCACGGCCTGTCGGGTTCATCGAAAGCATTCTTGGCCGCATCAGTTTTTAATCGCGAAAAAATGTTGTCGTGCTTTGTTTTGCCCGATAAAGAATCGGCGGCATATTTTTATGATGATATGGTGAGTTTGGCTGGTGATGAGTATGTGCTCTTTTTCCCATCCGCATATAAACGTTCGGTCGAGTATCTAAAAACCGACAAAACAAATATTGTTTTAAAAACAGAGGTTCTAAACAAGCTTGTTTCGGGTAAAAAACCATATCTGGTAGTAACTTATCCCGGTGCTTTAATTGAGAAGGTAATTCAGACCAGCGATTTATCTAAAAATACACTAGAAATAAACCTCGGCGATAAACTTTCTATGGATTTTATTACAGAAGTGCTAAATGAATACGACTTTAAGCGAGAAGATTTTGTTTACGAACCAGGAACATTCTCAATCAGAGGGAGCATAATTGATGTTTTTTCATTTTCGGATGAGCAACCATTTAGAATTGACTTTTTTGGTGATGAGGTTGAAAGTATTCGCTCTTTTGATCCCGAAACTCAGCTCTCGACTGGCAAACATAAAAAAATCAAGATTATTCCCAATATTCATGAGCATCTTGCCGATCAGACAAAAGTTCCATTTTTCAATTTTATCAATAAAAGCTGTAAATTTTGGGTTTTTGATCCCGAAATGGTTATTGATAAAGTTGAAAAAACCCTTACTGCAGCAGAAATTAGATTTGCAGATGTAGGTTCGGAGCATGATGATGATGATGTATGCGTTCTCGATCCTAAAAAGAATTTGCTTAGTGTCGAAAGCTTTAAATCTGAAATCAGTAATTTTCAGATTGTTGAGTTTGCCCCGCGCAGTGTTTTTAACTCAGAAGTCGATCTATATTTTAACACAGAGCCACAGCCTGCATTCAACAAGCAGTTTGATCTTATTGCCGACAAGTTGAGAGAGAATGAAGAAAATTTATACGAGACATACATCCTCAGTAACAATGAGAAACAGCTTCAGCGATTACGCGACATTTTTACCGATAAACGTCGCAATGTAAAGTTTTTTGCAATGCTCAAAACTGTAAATCAAGGCTTTACCGATCACGAAAGCAGGATAAGTGTTTACACAGATCATCAGATTTTTGAACGTTACCACCGTTTTACTCAAAAAAATGTTGCGCGCAAAGAGTCTATTACAATTCAAGAGCTCACAGCATTGCGACCAGGCGATTTTGTTGTTCATGTAGATAATGGTATTGGAAAATTTGGAGGCTTGCAAAAAATAAACAACAACGGTAAGCTGCAAGAAGTTGTCAGCATCATATACGACAACAACGATATTCTTTATGTGAATATTCATTCGCTACACCGCATCTCGAAATATCGCGACAAAGATGGCGAGGCTCCAAAAATCCATCGTTTAGGCTCTGGACATTGGAAAAGATTAAAGGAAAAAACTAAGAAAAACATAAAAGATATTGCTCGTGATTTAATTTTGCTTTATGCAAAGCGACGTGAGCAAAAAGGATATGCATACACCCCAGATTCGTATCTTCAGCAGCAACTCGAATCATCGTTTATGTACGAAGACACTCCCGACCAAGCAAAATCAAACGATGCAATCAAAAGAGACATGGAGTCCGACATTCCAATGGACAGACTCGTGTGCGGTGATGTTGGCTTTGGCAAAACCGAGTTAGCAATACGAGCAGCATTTAAAGCAGTAAACGACAGTAAGCAAGTTGCTGTTTTGGTTCCAACCACAATTTTAGCATTGCAACATTATCAAACTTTTAAAGAAAGACTTGCCGACATGCCTGTTAGTGTTTCGTATGTAAGCCGACTAAAAAGCAGCAAAGAAATTAAAGATACTCTAACCCGATTAAAAGAAGGGAAGCTAGATATAATTATAGGTACACACCGCCTTGTTAACAAAGATGTGGCTTTTAAGGATCTTGGATTGCTGATTATTGACGAAGAACAAAAGTTTGGTGTTGCCATCAAGGAAAGACTAAAATCCATAAAAGTTAATGTTGATACACTTACTCTTACAGCTACGCCAATCCCGCGCACACTTCAGTTTTCGCTTATGGGCGCTCGCGATCTTTCGGTAATTAACACTCCACCACCAAATCGACAACCGATAATTACCGAGTTACATTCGTTTAATAACGAAATTATCAAAGAAGCCATTTATTACGAAGTTGGTCGTAATGGGCAAGTGTTTTTTGTCAATAATCGAATTCAAAACATTTACGAAATCGAAAATCTGATAAATAAACTTTGTCCCGAAGTTAAAACCGTTGTGGCTCATGGGCAGATGGAAGGAGAAAAGTTGGAGAAAATTATTCTCGAATTTATGCGAGGCGATTTTGATGTGCTTATTTCAACTTCGATAATCGAAAATGGTGTTGACATTCCAAATGCAAACACTATGATTATTAATAATGCCAACAATTTTGGATTGAGCGATTTACACCAGCTACGCGGCAGGGTTGGACGAAGTAATAAAAAAGCATTTTGCTATTTACTAGCACCACCTTTAAGTGTTTTAACTCCCGAAGCAAGACGAAGGCTAAAGGCTATCGAAGAATTTAGCGAACTTGGTAGCGGGATGAATATTGCTATGCAAGATCTCGACATCAGGGGAGCTGGCAACATTTTGGGTGCCGAGCAGTCGGGCTTTATTGCAGATATTG
Organism: Bacteroidales bacterium; assembly: GCA_028696755.1. The sequence goes on from JAQVGK010000059.1 coordinate 6,345, forward strand.
GTTTCGAGACATATAATAAAATCTTGAATGAAGCAATCGAAGAGCTTAAGGATGGAGAGTTTCGCGAAATATTTAATCTTAAGGAAGACGAAGAAATTCCTCAAATTACAAGTACTACAGCCGACTGTCAGATTGAAACCGATATGGATATTTTAATTCCAGATTATTACATTAGTTCAACAGCAGAAAGAATAAGACTTTATCGCGAACTTGACGAAATACGAGAACCATCAATACTTGAAACTTTCCGCAGCAATCTTGCCGACCGTTTTGGCGAAATTCCCGAAGAAACCGAAAGGTTGTTCGACATGGTTAATTTGAAATGGGTTGCGATAAAAATCGGTTTTCAGAAGATTGTTATTAAAAATGGCGTTTTCATTGGCTATTTCCCATTAAATCAACAATCGCAGTACTATGCCTCGACAAAGTTTGCATCTATTCTTGGATACCTGCAATCGCACCCCGGAAATATCCAAATAAAAGAATTGAACGAAAAGTTGACTCTAAGAATTCCGAATGCTGGTTCAATAGAGAAAATAACTTCCAAACTTAATGAGATTTGGGAGTTTACAAAGGAAAGAGTGGTGTGAACATGAGCGGTTTTTATAGTTTGAGGAACCTAATTTTACTCTTTTCTGTTAATTAACAATAAATCTAGAAGTATGTTTTAACAGCAAATTCGAACTGACTAATAAAAATCTCCTTAAAACAACTTAGATTATTTTGTTCATAAAAAACAAGCATCGCTTTCTTATAATCAATTGAATCAACAGTTCTGAATGATATTGGACAGATATTCCCATTGATTAGTATTGCATTACTTATGATTCTTGCTGTCCGTTTATTTCCATCGATAAATGGCTGAATATAAGAAATCAATACTAACGCGAATAGCGCTTTTTCAAAGATATTTTCCTTACTGTTAATTAGATTACACGCATCCTGAAAGGCTTCTCTAATGGTAAACTCATTATCTAAAGGCCGATAATTTGTCCCAGTAATCCCTACTCTACGCTTTCTGATACCTGTTTCGACTCCAAGCTCTTTTACTAATATACTATGAATATCCTCAATCTTTGAGATATTTAATGGACACAAATAATCCTGATTTTCGATAATAAAATCCAAAGCATCTTTATGGTTCAATAGCATAACAGCTTCTTCTTTTGTTTTGCCAGAAGCAGTTTCTTTATCTTTAAGCAGCTTTTCAGTTTCAAGTAATGTGTATGTATTCCCTTCAATTTGAGAAGATTTCCAGCTGAGATCTATCGCAAGCCTTTCAAACTCTTTTCTATACTCTGAAGTAGAAATCTTGGAAGTATTATTCAAGAAATTATTCTGCAGCGTATTAAGTTTCTCCAACTCTTTTGCTGTAAAAACACTAGTTTTTTTCAAAACATCTGTCAATGAAGAAAAATTATAATTTTCATTTATCTCTCGCTCATCAATCTCTTTCATAAAATAAATCTGTGGATCGATTGGCTTAATAATTTTATAAATCGGCGAAATAGAATATTTAGTTGCTTTTCCTTTGCCTTTAACAGAAACGAAATTATCCGAAACTAGTTTTGATAAAAGCCTTTTTAGAGTTGCTAAACTTAGTTGCAAATCTTTTCTTTCAAAAAGCTCTCCTGATGAACAATCACCATGCTGCTCTATATATTCAATTATTTCTTGCTCCCGTAAATCCATAATACATTAAACCATTTAGCTCACAAAGATAGTCGATACGGCTCAAATTTGCAAATATTTGAGCCGTATTTTTAATTTCCATGAGCCGTATTTTTTGATTTGGGATAATCGGTGACTTCGGCTCGGTCACCTCGTATAACGCAAGGTTGCCGAGCGGAAGTGAAGCAACTAGTTTTGAAAACACAAAATACAAATATCTAACGGCTTTAGCCCTCACGCATTAAATCACAATGATTACTGCTAAGTTTGTGATTTGGATTTTGTGATTTGTAATTTGTGGTTTGTAATTTTAGCTTCAATTTATTCCTTCATAAACCCAACAGGTTGTCCCAAAATTACCTTTTGATTTTCGTTAAGCTTAAGAGCATCTTTAAGTTTGTCCTTATGCACCGATCCTAGCACTACAGTTGCAAGATCTTCGGAGGATGCGTATAAATAGACGTTTTGACTGATATAGCCACAATCAATACCAGCATAAATATTTCGAGCCTGCTCGTCCATTTTATCCGAATATTTTGAAAAATCGGCAACGTAGATAAGTATCAGTGGAGCTTTTGCCACAAAATCCTGCATTCCGGCAATAGGAATAAGGTTTTCATCAGTAATAAAAATCAATTTGTTTGCAAAAGCATCATATCTATAAGCCGCGTTTTTGAGCAAAACATAAATATCAAACTCTTGCACATTTCGTGCAGATGGTGCGGTGCGGCGCTTTTCGTCCGGACGATTAACACCATATGCAGCCCAAAGTAAATCAGAAATTTCTTGCAAACTAAATTCCTTCTCCGAAAATTCGCGAATTGTACGACGATCGTTTAATGCATCGAGCAAAGGTTTACCACCTGTTTTACGAGCCTCTGGTAATTGAATATCGCCACTGCTTTGAGCAAAAGATGTAAAACTGAGAACTATCATAAAGCTAATCAATAAAGATTTCATAAGTATTATGTTTTTACAAATCTAATAAAATTCTGATTAATATGCCCAATAAGTCAGAGTTTCTTGCCCTGACTTACGACTTTACTTGACCTTCCTCAGCATCGTATTTTAACAAGCACATAAGTTTCAACAATCAAAAAGCTTTAGTATCTTTGTGGCCATAATGAAAACTGGAACGGTCATACAATCAACTGGTGCTGTTCATCTGGTGGAGTCGGGTGGAGATGTTTTTTCGTGCACAGCAAAGGGAAAGCTAAGATTAAAAGGTTTTCGCAATACGAATCCTGTTGCTGTAGGAGATTTGGTTTACTTTGATCAAGCCACAGAAAATGAGGGAGTTATTCTATCAATTCATACACGAAAGAACTGCATAATTCGTAAATCAATAAATTTATCCAAAGAATCGCAGGTGATTGCTGCAAATATCGACCAAGCTGTTTTTGTATTTACCTTAAAGAATCCAATCACCACAACAGTTTTTACTGATAGATTTCTTGCGGCTGCCGAATCATACAGCATTCCTCCGGTTATTGTTTTTAATAAAAGCGACATTTATTCGCAAGCAGAAATTGAAGAACTTGCAGGTTTGATGGCAACATATCACGAAGTTGGATACAAAGTAGTTGCATGCTCGGTACTCAAAAACAAGAATCTTGAAGAAGTAAAAGAAATCCTGAAAGATAAAGTTAGTGTAATCGCTGGACATAGTGGAGCTGGAAAGACATCATTAATTAATGCGATTGCTCCAGGTCTTAATTTAAAAACCGAAAACATATCAGAATCTCATCTATCGGGCAAGCACACAACCACTTTTGCCCGAATGCACAAACTACCTTTTGGCGGATCGATTATCGACACTCCTGGAATCAGAGGTTTTGGACTTGTACATTTAAAAAAAGAAGAAACGGGGCATTATTTTCCCGAAATCTTTGAAAAATCGCATAGCTGCAAATACAATAATTGCACTCACTACAACGAACCAGGCTGTGCGGTAAAAGAAGCCGTCGAAAATGGTGAAATTGCCTGGACCAGATATCATTCCTACCTAAATATTTTGCTCGACGAAGACGATAAACATAGAGTTAAGGAAGTGTAATAAAAACATCATAAAACAGCGAAAAAAATCACAAAAACCTTTTCAACTTTGCTTAGATTGCAATCAGAAAATTCGTCATATTTGTTAATAAATCTTTGTTTTGCCAATTATTGATTCGTTAATTTGCTCATTCTACAGCTTTAAACCCATTGATAAATCAACAATCTACAAATATGGCAATTGCTAAAAATTAATTGTTGAAAAAATATTGTGATAAATAAAAAAGTATTATTTTTGCAGTCCGTTTGGTCATCCAGCCTAAAGGAAAATAATTATTAACTATTTTAAAATTAACAAGTAGTGAAAACATTGAAGTACAGAACATTATCAGCAAACAAGGAAACTGTTAACAAACAGTGGTTTGTTGTTGATGCAGAAGGAGAAGTTCTAGGTCGTTTGGCCTCTAAAGTAGCTTTTGTTCTTCGCGGCAAACACAAAACTGATTACACTCCACATGTTGACTGCGGTGATAATGTAATCGTAATTAATGCTGAAAAAATTCGCCTCACTGGCAACAAACTTACTGATAAAGTTTATATCAGACATTCAGGTTATCCTGGTGGACAGAAACAAACCACAGCCGAAGAAATGCTTGCAAAACATCCAGGCAGAGTAATCGAGAAAGCTGTAAAAGGTATGTTACCAAAAAACAGTTTAGGTGACGAATTATTCAGAAATTTATATGTTTATGTTGGCGGAGAGCACAAACAAGAAGCTCAGAAACCGGCTAAGTTGGACTTAAATACAATTAAATAAGCATTATGGAAGTTTTTAATGCAATTGGCCGTAGAAAGGCAGCTGTAGCTAGAGTATACCTCAGCGAAGGCAAAGGAAACATTACAATCAACGACAGAAAACTGGAAGAATATTTCCCGGTAATGCAACATCAATATATTGTAAAGCAGCCGTTTTTAACACTCGACAAGCTTGAAAGTTATGATGTAAAAGCAAACTTAGATGGCGGAGGTATTAAAGGACAAGCCGAAGCTTTAAGATTAGGTATTTCGAGAGCTCTATTAAAAGTAGATGCTGAATACCGTTCAAGTCTTAAGCCACTTGGTTTCCTCACCCGTGATCCAAGAGTTGTTGAAAGGAAAAAACCAGGTCAGA
>JAQVGK010000574.1 GCA_028696755.1 Bacteroidales bacterium
ACTGCAGAACTTCCGGTACTAAGAGTATTGTAAACAATAGTACTTCTCTCTGCATTCAATTGAGAGTTATACCCATAAACGCCTGCAACAATAAGGCTATTCTTTGCATTAATATTAATAGTGTAATTAAATCCTGCATCAAAAGAAAAGTCATTTACTCTGATAATATTTTGTTCGATAATGTTTAAATATGCTCCACTATCATCATCAAAGTCGATTGCGTTTGACTGGTACATCTTACCAAAAAGGAAGTATGCGTTAATTCCGAGAGAGAAATTTTTGAAAGGAGTAAATGAATTGTTCCACATAACACGATTTACACCTCCATTTCCAGCATATAGGTAATCTTTAGCAACATTTAGCGAAGAATCTCTTGCGACAATAGTGTATCCAACATTACTAAATGGCATTGCTCCCATGCTTGTTTTCCACCATTTTGTAACAGGAAATCCAAAGAGCAGGTGCGAAAGCTGGAAATCTGACCTTACTTGATGAGTTTCTGGATTAGAAATGCTATATGAACGAACACCACCATTAAGACCGAAGTCAAAAATAAATGTAAGCGAATCAATTTGACCAGTTCCGGCTGGATTTACGAAGTTAATTCCGTTATTATATGGCAGAGTGTAGCTTAATCCGCCCATACTATTGTTACGAATAAGAGTATTTCCGTTGATGTCACCAATCCCGTAACGTGTGTATGGAGATCCTACCCTTCCCTGTGCTGATGCTGTTGTTGCTATTGCAATGATAATCAGCGTGCTTGTTAAAAATTTATACATTCAGTTCTAAAATTTTATTTAGTCCGATAGCCGTTAAATTTGGCTCCGCAAAAATGCGATTTTTTAATAACTTTTCAAAGAAAAAGCAATCACCTCCGGTAAAAACTATCAACAAATCTGGATATTGAGTCTTAAAATCGTTAATAAATCCGTCGATTTCATAAATCATTCCATTCAAAACCCCACATCTTATGGCTTCTTCGGTAGTTTCGCCAAAAAGATTTTGCCTTTCTTTATTAATATGTACTAACGGAAGTTTTCCAGTAAAAGTATTTAAGGCTTTAAATCTTATTTGCAAGCCAGGGCTAATATTGCCTCCAGCATATAAATTTTCAGTAGTTAAGATGTCGTATGTTATTGCTGTTCCAGCATCAATTACCAGCACATTTCGGCCAGGGAAAATCACACCTGCACCACAAACAGCCGCCAATCTATCTTTACCAAGAGTTTCGGGAGTTTTATAATTTATTTTTACCGGCAATTCTAATTGATGTGAAAAAAAGATTGTATTAAAGTTGTTTTGCAAAAAATCTCTAAAAGAATCATTTAAGCCTCTTACATCGGACACTATGCAATTGGCAATTTTATGCTCAATAATTAGATCTGAAATGAATTTTTGAGCTTCGGATTCGTTTAAAAACTGCTCTGCATCAACAATTTTATCATTATCGAAGCACTTAACTTTAATGTATGTATTGCCTGCATCAATTATCAGACTAAGCATATCGCAATTTTTTAATGATGCAAAAATACTATTTTAATTATTTTAATTTCGTTGTTCGTAAATAATAATAATTTATTATATTCGCAGCCTGAATTAATTTAGAGATTTTATAGTAAGATTTTCATTTAAAAGTTATAGTAATGGCAGTATTACAAAAGATCAGAAACAGAGCAGGGATTTTAGTTATAATTTTCGTTGGTGTTGCTTTGTTCTTATTTATTATCGATCCAACAACATTTCAGCAATTGTTCCAGAAACAGGATACAAGTATAGCTGAGATAAACGGAGAAGAAGTTGATTACAAGGAATTTGACGAGGCTTTCAGGTTTCATGCAGATTTCCTTATGGTTGCTCAGGAGAAATCCAGTTTAGACCCAGAAGAAGATGAAAGAATCAGAACACAGGCATGGAACGACATTCTACAGAAGTACTTATTGGAGCCTTATTTTGAAGAAATCGGAATTTCTGTTAGTGACGCTGAGCTTGAAGATTTGCTATATGGATCGAATATTCATTATGTAATTCTTCAGAATTTCACAAATCAGCAAACTGGAGCAGTTGATACTGCACAAATCAGAAATTTCTTTGAAACCGCTGGTGACGATCCACGTTTTTCTATTATTTCTGAATACTGGAAAGCAATTATTAAAAAAGACCGTCTGAGTACCAAGTATAATAACATGATTGGTAAAGGTTTTTATGTTCCTAAGAAAATGGCCGAGATGGATTACAATGAGAAAAACAATATGTGTGATTTTGTTTATATTCTCAGACCATACAAAAGCATCCCTGATGAGGATATTAAAATTACTGATGATGATTTGAAAAAATACTACGACGAACATCAATACATGTTTGAAGAAGCTAAAGCAAGCAGGGATATTGAATACGTTGTATTTGATGTTATTCCTTCTGCAGAAGATACTTTGGCGACTCTAACCGAGATTAAGGAGATGTACGATGAGTTTAACGCTTTAGAAAGTGGCCATGCTGATTATGCAAAACGTTACTCTGAATATGAAACAGACCCACGTTTTATGGCAGAATCTATGCTACCACCAACATTGCCAGAAGGATTTGTCAACATGGAAGCAGGTGCTACTACCGATATTATTCAAGAAG
>JAQVGK010000575.1 GCA_028696755.1 Bacteroidales bacterium
TACTACAAATATTCAGGCATTTATGCAAACTCACAACAGAAACTGGAATATCAGAGCATCTGTAGAACCGTTTAGAGATTTGCGTATAGACCTTACTGTTACACATTCGTTTAGCCAGAACCAATCTCATTACTTCAGATATGGTTATAACGATGAGATTAGCGACTATGGTTACATGATGATGAATCCTGTAAACAGCGGAAGTTTCTCGATGTCAACAATCACATGGGGAACAGCTTTTGAGTCGTTTAAAAATGATGGAGATTACACATCTGCAACATTTACGCAATTTGATGAAAACAGAATTATCATTGCTCAGCGCCTAGCATCTCAGCGTCCAGGGTATGATCCTACTGATGTTGACACATACGGATTCCCATCTGGTTATGGAAAAACATCTCAGGACGTTTTAATTCCAGCATTTATCGCGGCTTATACAAATAAAAGTGCAGATGAAGTTGGTCTCGAAACATTCCCATCAATATTTAGAGCCTTACCAAATTGGCGTATTACTTATGATGGATTGGGAAAAATTCCTAAACTTAAGAAAATCTTCCGCACAGTTAACCTAAACCATGTTTATCGTTCTACATTTAATATTGGTTCGTACCAAACAAGATTATCGAATGAGTATAGGGATAATGGTGATGGATTTAATATTATTCGCGATGAGCTCGAGAACTACTATTCTAAATATCAAATTAATGGTATTAGCATTACCGAGCAGTTCTCTCCGCTGATTTCTATTGACATGACTATGGTTAACAGTTTTATTGCCAAAGTTGAAGTTAAAAAGAACCGTAATCTCAACATGAGTTTTAACAACAACCAGCTTACCGAACTTAAGAACGATGAGTATATAATTGGTACAGGTTATAGATTTAAGGATGTTGAAATTACGATTAAGAGTGGTGGCCGAACACGAAATTATAAGAGCGATCTAAATGTGCGTTTCGATTTCTCTATCCGGAACACAATGACAGTAATCAGAAAACTTGAGGAAGGGTTTAACCAACCAACAGCAGGCCAGTTAACCTACACTATTAAGACATCTGCCGATTACGTGTTAAGCAACAGGTTTAATTTGCGTTTATTCTACGATCAGGTAATAAATAGGCCAACGCTCAACATAACCTATCCAACATCTAATACAAATTTTGGTGTAAGTCTGAGATTTACTCTTGCAACTTAAAAAAAAATGTATTTATTTTGGATGTTTTAATTAAATCAAAATAACTTATTAATAAAATTTATAAAGAAATGAATATTCCAAACAATCTTAAGTACACCGAATCTCACGAGTGGTTACGTATCGAAGGCGATGAAGCTTACATTGGTATTACCGAATTTGCTGCAACTCATCTTGGCGATATCGTTTTTATCGAAATCGAAACTGAAGGCGAAAACCTTGACAAAGGCGAATCTTTCGGAACTATCGAAGCTGTAAAAACAGTATCTGATTCTTATATGCCAGTTGCTGGCGAAGTTATCGAAGTTAACCAAGCAATTGTTGATGATCCTGCATTGGTAAACAAAGATTGTTATGGCGACGGTTGGCTCATTAAAATTAAAATGAACAATGCTGCTGATGCTGATGCTCTATTAGATGCAGCAGCTTACGCTGAAATTGCAAAAGACTAATTGAATAGCCTGCTTTTGCGGGCTTTTTCTTTTTATTAAATTAGATATTATATGTCTGATCAGTGCGTTTATGCGCTTATATTGTCGGGTGGATCCGGCGCTAGATTTGGGAACGAGATGCCCAAACAGTTTGCCGATGTGTATGGGAAAACAATTCTTGATTATTGTCTCACAAACTTTAATTCGCATAATCGGATAAATAAAATAATCGTCGTTAGTAACCCAGAGCATATACAACGGACAAAACAAATTGCGATGGGCGGCAAGTTTGCAAAGGTTGTTTCGGTAATCGAAGGTGGTGCTACCCGTGGCGAATCATCATTTCTTGGGGTAAAAGAAATTCTGAAACACGAAAGCAAAATAGAGAAAGTTAAAGTACTTATTCAGGATGCCGCTAGACCAAACACTACAGCTGATATTATTACCGAAGTTATACAAAATCTCGAGAATCACAATGCTGTAACTGTTGCAATTCCGACTACCGACACAATTTACATTTCGAATAGCTCGGGCACGCTGGAATCGATTCCCGACCGGAGTAAAATTTATAAAGCTCAAACTCCTCAAGGATTCTCACTAGAATCAATTGCAAAAGCTTACGAATCTCTCGAGAAAGTTCATAGGTTTAAGCAAACCGACGATTCTTCAATCTTTAATATGGTTTTCCCCAACGAAACAATCAAAATTGTTAACGGAGACAATAACAATATAAAAATTACCTTCTCCGAAGATTTGGAGTTTTTTAGGCAGATTTTGAAAAATAAAAAATAATCTGCTCTGATTGTCCTCAACAATTACAAATTACAATTCAATGTCGTTTAGTTAAGCAATTTTAGGTATATGTCCTCTGGACAAAAGTGCTGTTTGATTTAGCTTTTTACTGACGTTTATGTTACTTCGGTGGGCTCAGCACACCGCCTCTGGACAAAAACGATTTTTGTCAAAGGAATAACTAGCCCTTTAGGGCTTCAACGTCAGTAA
>JAQVGK010000576.1 GCA_028696755.1 Bacteroidales bacterium
CATTATGGGAGCATTTGCAACTCCAGACGAGGGAATGTGGCTACCAAACAAAATTGCTCAGCTAAACGATGCCGACATGCAATAATTAGGTTGTAAACTTATTGCCGAAGAAATCAACAGCATTAATAATTCTAGCTTAAAAGATGCTATTTTCCAGCTTCAAACAGCTGAAGGCTCTAGTTTTTGCACTGGTGAAATCGTAAGTAATCAAGGTTTATTATTTACTAACCATCACTGTGGTTACGAAGCAATTACAAAATTAAGCACAACCGAGCATAACTATCTTGATGATGGTTTCTGGGCAAAAAGTTTTAAAGATGAAATTGCTGTTCCAGACTTAAGAGTTACCCGCGTAGTCCGTATTGACGATGTTACTTCAAGAGTTCTTGATGGTATTACTGATGCTACAAGCGAAGCTGATCGCGAAAAAGCAATTGCAAAAGCAATTAAAATTATCGAAGAAGAAGCAGTAAAAGACACTCATTACGAAGCAGCGGTTTCTGAAATGTATCAGGGTGGCGAATACTACCTTTTTGTTTACGAAGCTTTTGGTGATGTTCGTTTTGTAGGTGCTCCTCCATCGGCAATAGGTAAATTTGGTGGCGACACCGACAACTGGATGTGGCCACGTCATACTGGCGACTTCTCTATCTTTAGAGTATATATGTCGGCAGATGGCAAACCAACCGAAGGTTATAACGAAAGTAATGTTCCTTACAAACCTCTTCATTATCTTCCAATCTCTATCGCAGGTGTTGAAGAAGGCGACTTTACAATGATTATGGGTTATCCTGGTCAAACCGAAAGATATATTAGCTCTTATGGTATGATTTACAAAAGAGATTATTTTAATCCTTCTATTGTAACTGTTCTAGAAACTCAACTTGTTAAAATGAAAGAAGATATGGATGCTGACATCAACGTTCGCCTTGCTATGGCTGATAGTTATGCATCTAATGCCAACGGTTGGAAACTTTTCGACGGAGAAGCTAATACATTAAAAACTACTGACGCAATTGCGCAAAAAGAAGCTTTAGAAGCTGATTTCCAAAAATGGGTTGACAGCGACGAAACTCGTAAAGCAAAATATGGCAATGTATTGCCAAGTCTAAAAACTAGCTACGAAGCATTTGGTCCTGCTACATTCGATATGATTTATCTTGCAGTTGGACTATTGCAGGGTGGACAACATGTAATGAATGTACAATCTTTCATGGGATTGGCTAATCTTCTCGAAGATCCAAAAGGAAACGCTGATGCTATCAATTCATCTGTTGAGGCTCTAAAATCAGAATCAGAAGAAATGTTTGCAAAATATTTTGCATCTACCGACAGAAAAGTTTTTGAAGCCATTTTAAAACTTTACATCAAAGACATTCCAGTAGAAAGACGTAATGGAGTTTTTGCTGAGTATATTTTCAAAACATACAAAGGCAAATCAGAAAACGAATCAATCGAAAAATTTGTTGCAGCAGTTTATACAAAATCTATTTTTACCGATAAAGCAAGAATGGATGCATTCCTAGCAAAACCATCTCTCAAAATTTTAAAAGCTGATCCATTGTATGCTTATGTTGAAAAAGTTTTTGGTGATGTATTCACTGTTCAGATGGCATATCTTGGAGCAATGGACGGAATTGATGTAAACGAAAGATTATTTATCGAAGGTTTACGCGAGTTCCAAAAAGACAGAAAATTCTACCCAGATGCAAACTCTACTTTAAGATTTACCTACGGTACCGTTCAGTCTTACGATCCACGTGATGCTGTTCATTACAAGTATTTAACTTATGCAGATGGTATTATCGAAAAAGAAGACCCAACAAGCGACGAATTTACTGTTCCTGCCGAATTAAAGAAGAAAGTATTGAATAAAGAATATGGACGCTATGCCGACAAAACTGGAAATCTACCAGTTTGTTTCCTAAGCGATAACGATATCACCGGTGGAAACTCAGGATCACCAATTATCAATGGTAAAGGCGAACTTATCGGTCTTGCTTTCGATGGAAACTGGGAATGGCTGGCAAGTAATTTACTTTTCAGTACTGATCTGCAAAGAACAATCAACGTTGATGCTCGCTATGTTTTGTGGGTAGTTGACGAATTGTACGACTGTCAGCATATTATGAAAGAACTTGATGTAAGAACTACTAAGTAATACTATCTTTTTTAATTAAGATCTGATTTTGTAAGCCATAATCGGTGATCAGTAATCGGTAAATTACGGCAAAATCTGGTTCTAAAGTTTAAAAAAGTTTAAATAGATTTTAAAGGAACTCCGGGTATATGCTCGGAGTTTTTTTTGTTTTGGAGATTGTGAGAACGATATCTTAAACTGAATTACCACAATAACTGATTGGATTTAATCTTAATGTTTTAAGAATGGGTTACATTAAAAAAACTGTTATAAGTAGGGTCTACTGAAAAACTTTACAACACTTGATTCTAAGGCAAAATTGTTGATATTTTGACCGATTTAGTGCAAGCAAAATTAGTAAATGATTTAAAAAACCTTGCAGTATATTTTAATCTCGAAATGAAAACGGGACAAAAATATCCGGATAAATGCGACAAAATAGTATTCGAAGCTCCGCGGGAGGGCCGGGCAAAACGGCGGGC
>JAQVGK010000577.1 GCA_028696755.1 Bacteroidales bacterium
TGGATCCTCGTTAAAAGAAGAAATTGCTTTGCACTTTTTCTTTTAGCGAGTATGTTAAAATTGCAAATTGCTTTTTTATAAAATTCACAATGCAATTTCTATTTTAACGGGATGGTTGACTGCTAAATTTTGCTTCATACCTCCTTCGCCTCAGCCTTAGCCTTAGCCTTTTCACACGAGGAAAGCAGGAAAGCAGCATGAGCACATCTCAAAACTTTTCAACTATTTCAAATCCATATTTCAAATCTTTTCTTATTTTTACAAAACTAATATCATGTAAAATGAAAAGACTATTAATAATATTGGCAATTGGGTTCACGAGCTTAAACTTATTTTCGCAAAAATGCAGTATTGCAGATGCAGAGAATGTTGCATTAAATACAATTGCAGAAAGATTTGCTCCATTAAACAAAGATAACATCCAGTACAAAATCGAATCTGTAAACACGCAATACAATGGTGATGAATCTGTATTTTATGTTTTCAATTTAAATCCGACTGGCTTTGTTATTGTTTCTGCAGACCAAAGTGTTACTCCTATGCTAGCTTTTTCGACAAATACTAGTTTCGACACTAAAAAAAATCCTTCGGCAAAAGCATGGATTGAAAATTATTCTAAACAAATCAATTACAATGTTAAAAATAACATTATTGCCTCAGAAAGAATTTCGACAGAATGGAGCAGATTAAGTTTATCCCCAGAATATTTTAAATCTAAAAACGGAATTAAGACTGTTGCTCCTCTCCTTACTACAACCTGGGATCAGGGACGTTTTTACAATGCTCATTGCCCAGTTGATATTGCTGGTCCCGACGACCATGTTGTTACAGGTTGTGTTGCTACAGCTATAGGACAGTTGATGAATTATTTCCGGTATCCAGCATCAGGAACAGGATCTTATGGGTACGAACATCCCGAATATGGTTGGCTAGAAGTAAATTTTGCCGAGCAAACATATAATTACGACCAAATGCCAGTCGAGGCAACCGATTACAGTGACGATATGGCAAGACTAATTTATAATATTGGCGTTTCGGTTGACATGAATTATGGTCCAACCGGCAGTGGAATGTATAACCATAAAGGTGCGTACACTGTGCGCACATATTTTGGGTACAACCCAAGTACGACCTATCTTTTCCGCGACTCGTTACCTGTAGAATTTAACTGGACAGGGACATTGGTTGAACATTTAGATCAAAACATTCCTTTGTATTATGCTGGTTGGTCGGATTATGATTTTATTATGGGACATGCTTTTATATTAGATGGCTACAGCGACGAAACACATTATCATATTAATTGGGGCTGGGGTGGTTCATCTGATGGATATTTCTTTATCGATGATCTTACTCCTGGAGCTTCTGATTTTACTTTGTTACACGAAGTTATTGTAAATGCTATTCCTACAGGAGCACCACAATTTTGCAACGGCACTAAGGAATTAACAAATGTCGAAGGAATAATCGAAGATGGTAGTGGTCCTCTCTCCTACTATCAGAACGATACCGAATGTAGTTGGCTAATAAATCCTTATGATTCGGTTAGTGGCCTCAGTTTCGAGTTTATTAAATTCATTCTTGATGAAGATGATTACATTATTGTTTATGACGGTGCTAGCGATACCGATCCTGTGCTTTATACAATTTATGGAAATGAAGTTCCAATCGAATTCGAATCCACCTCGGATAATGTTCTGATTAAGTTTTTTACAAACTCCGATTCAGTAAACGATGGCTGGTTACTAAAATACACTGCTATTAAACCCGACTATTGTGCAATTATGACTAATTTATATGATGTTTCGGGAACAATTACCGACGGCAGTAATTCTTATCAATATCAGGACAACGAATATTGCAACTGGAAAATTCAGCCTGTTGGGATGGAAAATGTCTTAATTACTTTTGAAGAATTTGATATTGAACCAATAAATGATTATGTAAAAATATTAAATGCCTCTAACCAAACAGCCGCAAATCTTTCTGGCAATAATTTACCCGACGAAATCTTAATAATTGGAAATAAAGCAACTATAACTTTTAGATCAAATGAAAGTGGTAGAGCAGGTGGGTTTAAACTTCATTATCAAACAAATGTTACCGATGTCAAAAATATCAATAGTACACAGATTCAGATTTTCCCCAACCCTGCAAGCGACAAGATAATTGTAAACTTTTATCCAGCATCTAACGATGCCACAATAAGAATCTTCAGCATCGATGGTAAAATTTGCAGTTCACACAATATCATTTCTGGCAACGAAACCGACATTAGCAATTTAAAACCGGGAATTTATATTCTGGAGTTAAATATTGATGGTAACATTGTAAGGGAGAGGTTTGTAAAGGAATAAATCTTGCAACAACAATCGATTATTGTGGAAAATGCCCATTCTTATTTCCACAGATCAAACAAGTTGCATTATGTACACAAAGCAATTTGTCACATGCACTGCATTTCCATTTTTCTTGTTCATTATCAATAAATGAGTCTAATCCATTAACTTTTATTTGATTCAGATTCTGGATTAAACTGACCCCATACTTTAAGGTATAGCGTTTATCCAAATCTTTCCTGACTTGTCCCAATTAGTGCGTTATTTTTTAAAATCAGGAG
>JAQVGK010000578.1 GCA_028696755.1 Bacteroidales bacterium
TCAAGTATGAAGTTTAATGTTGACGATTTGGCCAAATTAATTTCCTCAAAAACAAAACTTATAATCGTAAATTTTCCGCACAATCCCACTGGATTTATTCCAACACAAGAGCAATGGAATGCAATTATTGAATTGGCTGCAAAAAACAATACAATTCTTTTCTCCGATGAGATGTATCATCAGTTAGTTGATGAGCCATCAATCAATATTACTGCTGCTTGCGATTTGTACGAAAATGCTGTGAGTTTGTGGGGAATGGCCAAGTCTTTTGGCTTGGCAGGATTGCGTGTAGGCTGGATGGCAACTCATAATAAAGAATTGTTAGCTAAGGTATTGTCATTTAAAGATTATTTAAGCATTTGCTATAACGCAGCCGGCGAAGTCCTAGCAAAAATTGCTCTTTCAAATAAAGAAAGATTTATCAATCCGAACATCGAAAAAATAAAAAGAAACCGGCACTTATTTAAAGAATTTGCATCCCGACATCCTAGTTTTATTAGTTATTTTCCTCCACATGCTGGTTCAACAGCCTTTGTTAAACTTAACATTTCCGAATCTGCTCTAATTTACTGCCAATCCCTCGTCCAAAAAACTGGCATAATGATGGTTCCATCCGAAATGTTTGGATATGGAGATAAACATGTTCGCATTGGTTTTGGAAGAGAGAATTTTGGCGAGGCGCTGAGAGAGTGGGAGAAATATATTGCGGCAAAGCAATGAAAGAAATGTTGTTGTAATACTACAAAAAATGCATAAATCTGTTGTTAAGAAACAACAAAAAAGTGTAAATAATGCAAATATTTAAAACATAAATAACATAAATATGTTTTGTATGAATGCAAATAAAGTAAAATAATGTTGTATTAAAACAACAAAAGTGTTATCTTTGTGTTTTAATTTAATGCAATATGGAAACTCTGATTAAATATTCGCAGATGAAACTTGATAAGACTTCATTGTCTTTTTCAAGATATTTGTTGGAATCTATTGAATGGGATGATAGGCTTATAGGAATAAAAGGTGCAAAAGGTACTGGTAAAACTACTCTGATGTTGCAGCGTCTCAAATCTGTATATGGTAATTCTATGGAAGCAATGTACGTCTCTTTGGATAATTACTATTTTACCAAGAACAGATTGTTTGATTATGCCGAAGAATTTTATTTAATGGGAGGCAGAGTTTTATTTCTTGATGAAGTACACAGATATCCTGGCTGGTCATTGGATGTTAAGAACCTTTATGACTTATACGATGATCTTAAAATGGTTTTTTCTGGTTCGTCTGCATTGGAATTGCATAAGGCAGAAGGCGATTTAAGCAGAAGAGCTGCTATTTTTAATTTGCATGAATTGTCTTTTAGAGAGTATTTAGCATTGTCAAAAAAAGCATTTTTTAATAAATATTCGCTGCCAGAGATTTTATCGGATCACAAAGAAATTGCACTAGAATTAACTAAAGATTTGTCAATAATTCCGATATTCAAAGATTATCTCAAGGAAGGTGCGTATCCATTTTTTGTTGATGCTAAGGGGCAGTTTTACGACAGACTTGTAAATACTCTTAATGTTATTATTGAAAGCGAATTGCAGATTATCGAAGGGATAAACTATAGCACAAGCTTTAAACTAAGGCAGTTGGTCGCTGTTCTGGCAGATAATGTACCGTTTAAAGTTAATATTTCTGATTTAAGCCGGACTGTAGGTCTTAGCAGAGATGTGCTTTTGCGCTTGTTGAAGGCTCTCGACAGAGCAAACCTGATAAAGGGAATTCAGTTAGAGGGCTCTGCGATGGGATACCTGACAAAACCTGATAAAATTTATCTTAATAATACAAATTTACTATTTGCACTTAATTCAAGTAAGGAAAATTTTGATGGAACAATGCGGGAGATTTTCTTTATGAATCAGATGTTGCAGTCGCATATTGTTAAAGCATCAAAAACTGGTGATTTTCTTATCGATGGTAAATTTACATTCGAAATAGGAGGAGCAACAAAGAGTTACAAACAGATTGCTGGTGTTGAAAATTCTTATATCGCTGCCGATAATATGGAGGTTGGATATGGAAATAAAATTCCTTTGTGGCTTTTTGGGCTGATGTATTAAAGCTGAAATATTTCATTTGAAACTACGTTTATTAATTGAATTAGTTTATTAGTTATTAAATAGTATGAGAGATGATCTTATTAATTTTGCATGGGGCATGGGGCTCACATAGTAGAGGATATAACTTTTGTGCAAAAAAAAAGGTGCTAAAATTTAAAATCAGCAAAATGTTAATTTTAGCACTAATTGCCCCATGTTCCATGCTCCATGCCACATGCAAAAAACATAAATAATTATAAAATTTTTCTCATCATACAACCTTTTTCAAAACCAACGACACTTTAGGTCAAATGGAAGCGCAAAAAGTACAAATATTAGTTGATGGCTGCCGAGCGAACGACAGAATTGCACAGCGACAGGTTTACGATGCCTACAAAAATGCAATGTATTCGGTTTGTCTCCGTATATGCGCAAATCAGGACGATGCCAAAGATGCTTTACAGGAAGGATTTATCGAAGTGTTTAAGTGTATTCATGCTTTTCGAGGCGAATCTACACTTGGAGCATGGATTAA
>JAQVGK010000579.1 GCA_028696755.1 Bacteroidales bacterium
AATGCGATTCAACGAACTTATTACAGGTGTTCGCTCCGATATAGCAATTAAGATATATGGTGATGATCTTGAATATCTCAACCAAAAAGCAATCGAAATTAAAAATTTAATCTCAAATGTGGAAGGCGCAGCAGATATAATTCTAGAAAAAACTGCAGGTTTACCTCAGATGACTGTGAGATATGACCGCAAAAAACTCGCATACTACGGGGCAGATATTGCTACCTTAAATAATTATGTTGCTACAGCATTTGGTGGCGCAAAAACAGGTAGTGTGTTTGAAGGCGAAAAACGTTTTGATCTTGTTTTAAAGTTCGATCAGACTTATCGCCAGGATATTGCAGATATTAGAAATTTGCCAATAAAACTCGATTCAGGACAGATAATTCCACTTAAAGAACTTGCAGAAATTAACTACGACGAAGGACCAGCAAAAATTTCACGAGAGAATACTCATAGACGAGTTGTGGTTAGCGTAAATGTGAGAAATCGCGACCTAAAATCTGTGGTTACTGATATTCAAGAACTAGTTGAGGCTAACGTAAAAATGGAACCTGGAACCTATATTGAATATGGTGGACAGTTCGAAAACCTCGAAAATGCTACTGATCGCTTAATGATTGCTGTACCAGTAGCCCTTTTGCTAATTTTTATTTTCCTACATTTTGCATTTGGATCATTGCGCGACGCAATTCTGATTTTTACTGCGGTACCTTTAGCAACTGTGGGCGGCGTGGTGGCTCTGTGGATGCGCGATATGCCTTTTAGCGTCTCTGCTGGAATCGGGTTTATTGCATTGTTTGGTATCGCTGTTCTTAACGGAATCGTGTTAATTGAACATTTAAAAGAATTGCAAAATAAAGGTAACTTTAAAAGTATCAGAGAGTTAATTATTCAAGGTAGCCGCGATAGACTTAGACCTGTGTTGCTCACTGCCGCTGCTGCTGCAATGGGATTTTTGCCAATGGCAATTTCTAGCGGTGCAGGTGCCGAAGTGCAGCGGCCTTTGGCAACTGTTGTTATTGGCGGACTTGTTACCTCAACAATGTTGACAATGATAGCTTTACCTCTTTTGTTCGAAATTTTTAACAATGTAAAGGGACTTAAATTCAGACCATTTAAGGTTATTAGAACAAAAACGCTAGTTGTATTCTTTTTACTATCAGGGATTTCATTTTCTTTGGCAGCCCAACAGAATTCTTTAAACCTTGAGCAAATTAAAGAAATTGCTTTCAAAAACAACTATCAACTAAAGTCATACGAGTTGTCGGTAGATGAATCAAAAATATTGCAAAAAACTGCACTCGATTTCGACAAAACTTCGTTGTACTATGAATACGATCAAAATAATATTGCTGATAATGGATACCCGCTAAAAATTGTAGGATTGGAACAAAATTTTAAATTTCCATCTCAATACACAAATCAGTTTAAAGCAAATAAAATTAGTACCGAAATAAAAGAACTCGAGTTGCAGAAGTTTAAAAACATACTCGAACGAGAGCTCTCAATTGTTTATAATGAGTTGGTGCTTTTAATGAGTAAGAAAAATGTTTACCAAATGATTGACAGCCTTTATCTTAATATAGAATCAAAGGCTAGCAAGAGTTTCACGGCAGGGGAAATAGATTATCTTAACTACCTAAATATTACTGCGAAAAAGCAAAAATCGGAAAACGATCTCATAAAAATTAACAACGAAATTAAAATCACCTCCGACAAATTGTCTGCTATCATGAATTATAATATGCCCTTTATAGTGGATAATGATAGTCTTATTCAACTACAAATAAATTCACCGCTCGATTATAATAGTATTGACAGTCTGATTTTGGCTAAAACAGCAGAGTATTACAATTCTGTGATTGACTTGAACAAACAGCAATTTGTTCCCGACTTTGATATAGGATATTTTTATGGGACAAATCAGTACGATGATAGCAAAGCTTATCATGGCTTTATGATAGGTTTGAATATCCCGCTTTTCTGGACAAAGCAAAATGCCGAACTTAATGCCTCCAAAATATCATATAAAATTAATCAAGCTCAAACTGATGATAAATTATTTCAATTGAATTCAAAGAAAAAGCAATTGCTCTTAGAACTAGAATACTACTCCAACCTAATTCAGAAATTCGAAATAAATGGACGTAAGCTAAGCGAACAAATAATTTATTCTGCGCAAATTAGCTTCGAAAATGGTGAGATTGATTATTTTACTTTTGTTAGTAGCATGGATAATGCTCTTAATTCGTTACTTTTTCATTACGAAAATATTGCGAAGTACAATTCAATCGTTTTGGAACTTAAATTTTTAACACTTTAAAAAATTACAAAATGAAAAAATATTTTTTATTTTCATGAACTTTAGTCATACTCTCTGGTTTAATACTCTCGTGTTCAAACAACACGGAAGAGGAAAACTCTACTGAGAATAAACTGATCGAAATTAGCAAAGAACAATTCGAGTCCGAAAAAATGCAAATTGGAAGCATTCAGAAAATGACTTTTAATTCGGTTGTAGAGCTTAATGGATATGTATATGCGCCTTTGGATGCTGTCTTTCAAATAAGCACCTCGGTTGGAGGCATTGTCGAACATATCAGGTTCAAAGACGGA
>JAQVGK010000060.1 GCA_028696755.1 Bacteroidales bacterium
CTGGCAAATTTCAGAACAGACTTAAATACTATGCAAAAACTGACGATTTTGTTTATTCCAGAGATATTTCAAAATACGGACGCGATGGATTATTAAAACTACTTGCGGATTATAATCTCGTTATCATAAGCATTCATAAAACTAGTTCTTCGCCATCCAAAAAGTTTGGGATCAGCGACGAAACAATTAAATTTGTTGATGATATTTCTGCTTCAAACAACGTAATTCTCGACATTTTTGGTAATCCTTACAGTCTTGGTTTTTTTGCAAATGCAGCAAAATGTAAGGCAGTTATTATTTCATACAACGATTGGGAATTAACAAACGACCTTTCGGCTCAATTGATTTTTGGTGGAATTCCAGCACTTGGACGACTTCCAGTAACAGCTTCGCAGGCGTTTCCGGTTGGTATGGGGGTGAATACTGAAAAAATCAGGCTCAAATACACAAATATTCCCGAAGAAGCTGGTGTTGATTCCAAGATGCTTTATAAAGTCGATTCGGTCATGAATGAAGGGATTAAAGCAGGTGCTTATCCTGGTGGTCAGATTGTTGCGGCTCGAAACGGAATAGTTTTCTATTGCAAATCATTTGGATATCACGATTACACAACTCAAAACCCAGTTAAAGATCATGATTTGTACGATATGGCATCGGTAACAAAAGTAATAGCAACTACTCCAGCACTAATGAAATTGTTTGATGAAGGAAAATTTAGACTCGATGATAAGCTTTCGGATTACGTTCCAGAATTGAAAAACACTAAGAAAGCCAATTTTAAAATTTTTGATATTCTAACACATCGTGCTGGATTTAAGTCGTGGGTTCCGTTTTACAAAACAACTATTTTAAACGATAGTATAAAGAACATTGTTTACACTAACAAATCTGATGACACACACTCCAAAAGAGTTTGTGAGGGAATGTTTATTTTGGATTCGTATCGCGACACAATTATTCAGGAAATAATAAAGTCTGACCATAACACTTATGGAAAATATGTTTATTCTGATATGGGCTTTTATTTATTTCCAATTTTGATTGAAACCAAAGGAGGAGAAAGGATTGATAACTATTTGGAGCATAATTTTTACGGTCGGATAGGAGCTTGGACAATGACTTATTTGCCACTGCAAAAGTTCGATAAGGATAAAGTAACTCCAACAGAATACGATAAAATCTTTAGGAATGAACAACTCGATGGTTATGTTCACGATCAGGGTGCTGCAATGATGGGAGGGATTTCTGGTCATGCTGGGCTTTTTGCAAGTGCAAATGATGTTGCCAAAATAATGCAGATGTTTGTAAATAAAGGCGAATATGCAGGTCAATCCTTTATAAAAGCAGAAACAGTTGATCTTTTTACAAAATATCAGTTCGATTCAACTGTAAATCGCCGCGGTTTGGGATGGGATAAGCCTGTTCCTGGAGATACTACCAAAGGATTAGGCAGTGGCTCGGCCTCACATTTAGCTTATGGACATAGTGGCTATACTGGTACGATGGTTTGGGCTGATCCTCATTACGACTTTATTTATGTTTTTAACTCAAATAGAGTTTATCAGGATGCTGAGAATTGGAAAATTCTCAAAATGAATACACGAACAATTATCGAAGAAATTTTCTATCAGGCAATACTACAAAAGAATCCAGAACTGAAAATTAAGAAAAACTGATTTTAAATCAAAATTGCAACAGAATAAATGTTATTTTTGCAGCCAAAAAAATGACGGATAATTCGAGATATAATCAACGTGGTGTATCGGCCTCAAAAGAGGATGTTCACAATGCGATAAGCAAAATTGACAAAGGCCTTTACCCAAAAGCCTTTTGCAAGATTATACCCGATGTTTTGGGTGGTGATGCCGAATATTGCAATATTATGCATGCTGATGGTGCTGGAACAAAATCTTCACTAGCATACATGTACTGGAAAGAAACAGGCGATATTTCGGTTTGGAAGGGCATTGCTATTGATGCAATTGTAATGAATACCGATGATTTACTTTGTGTTGGTGCTACCGACAATATTTTGCTATCATCAACGATTGGAAGAAACAAGAATCTGATTCCTGGCGAGGTTATTTCTGCAATTATTAACGGAACGCAAGAATTTTGCGATAAAATGCGTGAGCATGGATTTAACATTATTCTAACTGGTGGCGAGACTGCAGATGTTGGAGATCTTGTTCGTACAATAATTGTGGATTCTACAGTTACGTGTAGAATGAAACGAGAAGATGTAATTACCAACGAAAAAATTGCTAATGGAGATGTAATTGTTGGGCTTTCTTCATCGGGAATGGCTAGCTACGAAGATTTTTATAATGCTGGAATGGGCAGTAATGGATTAACTTCGGCTCGTCACGATGTGTTTGCAAATTATTTGGCATCAAAATATCCTGAGAGCTACGACAATTCTGTTCCTGCCGATTTAGTTTATTCAGGATCCAAGATGCTAACCGAAAAGATTGAGCATCCTTTTTCTGATGCCGGCAAAATGGTACTAAGCCCTACCAGAACTTATGCTCCTGTGATAAAAGAGAGTTTAGATAACTACAGAAAAGATATACACGGCATTATTCATTGCAGCGGAGGTGCACAGACAAAAATTCTTCATTTTGTTGACAATCTTCACATTGTTAAAGATAATCTTTTCGAAATTCCTTTATTATTTAAGATGATACAGGAGCAAAGTGGTACCGAATGGAAAGAGATGTACAAAGTCTTTAACATGGGACACCGCATGGAGTTATATGTTCCTCAAAGCATAGCAGATGGAATAATTAAAATAAGCTCTAAATTTAATATTGATGCTAAAATTATTGGCAGAGTAGAGCAATCAGAAACAAAAAAACTGACCATTAAGTCGGAAAAAGGCGAATTCATTTACGAATAATTATAATTTTTATGGCAAACGAGTAAATTCTTGACAAACTGCAGGGAGTAAAATCCAGATTTATAGAGGTAGGTAACCTGCTCACCGATTCGTCGATTATGTCGGATATGGATAAATATGTTAAGCTAAACAAAGAATACAAAGAGTTAGAACCAATTATTGCAGCATACGACGAGTATGTATTATTGATTTCGAATATCGAAGATGCAAAAAACATTTTGGCCACCGAGAAAGATGAAGAAATGCGCGAGATGGCAAAAATGGAATTGGAAGAACTATGGCCAAAGACAGAGCCAATGGAAGAGAAAATAAAGCTTTTACTGATTCCAAAAGATCCAGAAGATGATAAGAGTGCAATTCTCGAAATCCGCGCAGGAACAGGTGGTGATGAAGCTTCTTTATTTGCTGGCGAGCTTATGCGCATGTACGTTAAGTATGCCGAGACAAAAGGTTGGAAAACGGAAGTTACTCGTGCTAACGAAGGAACAGTAGGTGGCTACAAGGAAATTGTTCTTAATGTTACAGGATTTGGTGTGTATGGAATTCTAAAGTACGAATCAGGCGTTCACCGTGTACAGCGAGTACCACAAACCGAAACTCAGGGCAGGGTTCACACTTCTGCTGCGTCGGTTGCTGTTCTGCCAGAGGCCGACGAGGTTGACATTAAGCTAAATCCTGCAGATATTCGTCGCGACGAGTTTTGTTCTTCGGGTCCAGGTGGACAGTCGGTAAACACTACTTACTCGGCAATTCGTCTTACTCACATTCCTACAGGATTAGTTGTTACTTGTCAGGATGAGAAATCTAAACTTAAGAATCTCGACGTGGCAATGAAAGAGCTGCGTACAAGACTATACAACCTCGAATATCAGAAGTATCTCGATGAAATTGCCCGAAAACGTAAAACTATGGTTTCTACTGGCGATAGATCTGCAAAAATCCGTACATATAATTTCCCACAGGGAAGAGTTACGGATCATCGTGTGAACTACACAATGTACAATCTGCAAAACTTTATGCTTGGCGACCTCGACGAACTTATCGACCAACTGATAATGGCTGAAAATGCCGAACGACTAAAAGAAGCTGGAGAGCAGGAGTAGTTTTTCTGACTTGTCCATATTAGCGCGACAAATTATGATCACTCCTGACTGTATCATTTAGTGCGTTATTTTTTTTAAATCAGGAGTACAAAGCGACAAAACAGGATTCATTGCTCCGCGAGAGGGCCGGGCAACCTTTAGCTCACGAGCTTGCGAGTAAAACGGCGGGCCGCTCAAGCGGTGAACCTGCGAAGCAGCTCACGAACACCGCTGAAAATAATAAACAGTGTGAGTAAAGCGAAACAATTAGAATTGTGTCGAGCCGACATGTCGTTCCCTAAAACAAATATTTGAGTACTGGCCAAAGGTGCTTGGCATTTGTTTTAGGCCAAGGTCGACGTACAATTCTTTTGTTTCGTCTCGAGGTGCGTTGGGAACGGCGTAGCTCTCATGAGCGTAGCGAATAACCTTCGTTTTGCCTTGACTTTTTTGTAACTTTTTTTGTCAAGAAAAAAAGTTTGGGGTAAAAAAGACTGATTTTGTTAGCTTTTTACCATCGATTATTTATTTGAAATAGTTGTCAAGAACTGCCCTAGTGCGGCAAAAACATTTGGTTTTAACTGCATATTACTGGTATTCAGACACTTACGATTGTAAAAAAAATTCGAAGGGACAAGTCTGGTGAAAATGCCAACAGGTTAAAAGAACCTTGTGAATAGGACTAAATTTCACTTATAGACATAAAAAAAACCGCAGTTTCGCTGCGGTTTTTTAATTTGTAATTAGTTAAATTATTCCTTCACAAAACTGAAAACTTTTTCACCAGTTTTGATAAAATAGTTACCAGCAGGCAATTCTCTAACATCAATTCTAATGTAATTTGATTCAACAGTTGAAACAAAAACTATTTTACCTGTCGCATCAACAATTTCTACATTATTTGCAGTAACATTGTCAATATTGATAAACGAAGATGTTGGATTAGGATAAATTGAAACAACATCCGAATTGTTAATCTCATTTAATGTAGTAATATCAATGTAAGTTCCATATTCCGAACTGCTACATTCGTTAGTTACTGTAAGAGTTACATAATACTGTCCGTCCATCATATAAGTAAACATAGGATTCTGTTCTGTAGATGTAGAAGGTAAAAACTCATTATCGCCAAAATTCCATGCCCAAGTATCAGCATTTTCTGATTCGTCGATAAAGCTTACTTCAAAACCATTAACAGTATATGAGAATTCTGCATTTGGAAATACATCGCAATCATAGATGTTGATCATATCTACAGCCACACCTTCAGTATCAGCCATAGAGAAAGTTCCATTGTTAAATACAAATCTGAATTTTACACTAGATTGACCAGCTAAATAATTCATATCAGTTGCAACCTGAATCCATCCTTCAGACGATCCACTCCAAGTTCCAAATGACAATAAACCACCACCATACCAGCCGGTAGCAGCAAGTCCAGCATTTACAGTGTCCCAAGTATATCCATCAATTGAATATTCGAGATAGAAATTTGCTAGCATAGATGTTTCATACTGAACCATTGCTTTGAATTTTGGGTTTACCATATCACTAAAATCGAAACATGGTGATTCGAGATAAGAAATTTCGGCTGGATCGTTGAATCCCATTGCATTTGTAACCCAAGCGTAGTCGCCATCAGCAGCAGCACTAATCAAAGTATTTGCTGGCATCGCAAGTTCCATCGTAGAGTTTTCGCCATAAGCATACCAACCAGCTGCTCCAGCTTCAAAAGATTCGGTATAATCATCGGCAGGAATTGTATTTTGAGATAGAACAAGTTTGTAGAATTCATCATTAGAATTGTCTTCATCTCCTGTGTGATTTGTTTTTGCAATTATTTCATATTCACCAGCGGCACTTAGATCAGCTGTAAGTGTGAACATAAACTGAACAGTAGCTCCAGCAACAATCGAAGCAATAGTTTGATCAGCAGCAAGCCAAGTAGAACCACCATCAACAGAATAATTAACTGCAACATTTGTTTGATCTTGTGCACCAAAATTTGTTACTTCAATGCTTACAGTTTCGATATCAGATAATCCACAGCTAGTATTTGGAGTGAGAATAGCTGTTACACCAACATCATTTAAAACAGCCTCTTTAATTCCAAAATCATCAATAGCAATTCCGTTTGCAACCAAGAAACCACCAGTATAATTAATTCTAAATTTTACATTTGATTGTCCAGCCAAGTCGGGCATTTGAACAACAATATTTTCCCAACCTTCGGTTGCAGTTAAGTCAGCAACAGTTACAGTCCAGCTTGCACCACCATCGGTAGATGCCTGAACATTTGCAGTATTACCAAATAAAGAAAATGCAGCCCAGTAATTTAAGTCGAGTGTAGGGAGAAATAATGAACTTAAGTCGTAGCAAGGACTTTCGATGTAAGAAGTTTCAGATGAGTTTGTATTTCCATCCAAATTTGTTACCCAAATATAATCCCCGGATGCAGCAGAGTTGATAACTAATTCTGGTAATAATTCATCAGGATTTCCGTACTCCCAAGAAGATGCTGTTCCTCCAGTTGACCAATAGCCATCACCACTTTCAAAGTCTTCGCTAAATGGGAAAGAGTTGTAAATTGGATAATGAACAATGCTAGCAGCCATCATATCATTTGCTGCATTTTCATCACCTGCAAGTGCAGAATAAACTTCAACATTATAAGTGCCGATTGTTGCAAACGACTCTTCTGTTCCAAATTGAAAGAATGCAGTTTCATAAGCATTGATAACACCAGTATATGTTTCGGTAACAACCGCACCGCCATTGATGCTATAGTTTACATCAAAACCAGAAATTGCAGCATAACCGTTATTTGTAATATAACATCCTACATAACCACTTACGAGGTCACAAGCAGAATATGGAAGTTCTACAGAAGTAATCGCAGCATCAAGTTCCATATTTTTTGTAATTTCGATATCGAAATTTACATTGCTTGTAGAACCCAACAAAGTGTTTGCTGTACTTACAATTATATAGTAAGTATTTCCACCTAAAACATTAATGTCGCTGAGGGATGGATTTGATTGAACATCATCAACAGAAGCAATACAATTTGCCATTGGATCATCTGGACACTTGTCGGTTAAGAATAATCCAATATTAGCAAATGGCAACATTCCAGCATTCACAATCGAAGTGTTTAAAAGAGCAATGTTGATTTGCATATCACTAGCTGGAACAAAACGGAAAACGAAATCTTCGTTAACCATAGAGGCCGAACCACATGCATCAAGATCGTCATAATCATTTACCATTCCGGTAGTTGACAATCCAGTAGCAGAATAAGGAATAGAAAGAATGTCTAATGGCGTGAGGCAATCTTGCTGAGCCACAGAAACTGCTGAATACAATAGGAGCATTGTAACAGCGATAAATCCTGTAAAAATTTGTTTCATAGTACAACGGTTTTAGTTAATAGTCTAATTGAATATTTGAGCCAAAGTTAAAAATAATAAACAAAAAAGCCACCTTTTGGGCAGCTTTTTTTATTAACTATTTGTTAAATGTTATTTTGACACTCTTTCGAGCCATTTTACCATAGAAAACATTGCTATCATAGAGAGAGAACAAACTACCACGAACACTGTCCATGTAACAGAAATTGAAATGCTTTCGTACATCATTGCACCCATAAATAATGAGAAATTTCCTATTGCAGTGGCACCTAGCCAAGCTCCTTGCATTAGTCCTTGTAAGTGAGCTGGAGCAACTTTAGAAACAAATGATAATCCCAAAGGAGAAATAAATAACTCTGCAACAGTTAAAATAAAGTAAGTTCCAAATAGTAACCATGGAGTAATTCTTTCAGCATCTGGTAAACCACCCATTGCAGTTACTTCAGATAATTTCGGTAGTCCCAGCGAGCCAACAGCCATTAATACAAAACCAAGTGCTGCAATCCCCATCCCAATTCCAATTTTCTTTGGTGTTGATGGTTCTTTGCCTTTTTTTGCAAGTGCTCCAAAAATCCACATTATAACAGGTGTAAGGAATACAACAATAAATGGGTTAATAGATTGGAAAATCTCAGCAGAAAGTTGTATACTGCCTATTTTTAAAAGTGTATAGTCTTTGGCAAACATTGTTAATGTTAAACCATTTTGGTGGAAAGAGAACCAGAAGAAGATTACTACTCCAAATACTGCAAATAATGCAAGAATTCTTTGTTTGATTTCTTTTGCATCTTGCTTTATTTCTTCTTTAGTATAGGTTGGATTATCATCCTTTTTAACCTTAGCTGCAGGATTTGGTAAAGTCTTCTTATAAATAATAAAGATAACTAACGAAATTAACATTGCGATAATTGCAACCGAAAAAGCATAGTGAAAACCAGTGTTAAATGCTTCTAGGTAGTTCTTTGCAAAAGCTGCCATATCTGCAGGAATTGTTCCTCCTGAAACTTGAGTTGCAAGCTCTGTAAATCTACCGTCAATTACATCTTGAGCCATTTTTCCATCATTAAATTGATGACAAAGTGCAGGTAAATCTTGATGATATTCAAAACCCTGAGATTTTACAAACCAGTTACGAACATAAGTTGCAGCAAATGGAGCAAACATACCACCAACATTAATAAACATGTAGAAAATCTGAAACCCAGAATCTCTTAAATGCTTATACTGTGGGTTGTCGTATAACTGACCAACTACAGCCTGCAGATTACCTTTAAATAAACCATTACCAAACGCAATAACAAGTAGAATTGCCAAAGCAATGTACTTGGTAGAAATTAAGGACGGAATAGTTAGTAGAACATAACCAGTAGTCATTACAAGCAAACCAGTGATAATAGTGCCTTTGTAATTTTTCAATCTATCAGCAATAAGCCCCCCAACAAGAGCAAGAATGTAAATAGCTCCATAAAAAATTGAATATAATCCTCCGGCTTCCTCACCAGTCAAATTAAATTTTGACATTAAGAATAATGTCAATATCGCCATCATCGTATAAAACCCGAAACGCTCGCCCATATTGGCTAAAGCTGCCGGAATTAAACCCTTAGGTTGATTTTTAAACATATCAATTAATTTTAGTTAATAATTATTCTTTTTTTATCGCTTTGCAAATATAGAAATCTTTTTCTTATTGCAAAGTTTTTGTTAAAAAATAAACTAATCAAATCTCAATTTATTTTACCCAATTTCAATTATCTTTACACTTAGTTAAAAGTTATACTATGAAAATCTTCACATCTTCGCAAATCAGGGAAATAGATGCTTTTACAATTGCCAACGAACCAATTGCATCTATAGATTTAATGGAAAGAGCAGCAACCGAATTGTACAAAAGCATAAGTACCAATTTAATTTGGGTAAATCAAAAGCTAATTATTTTCTGCGGAACAGGAAATAATGGTGGCGATGGTCTAGCTCTTGGCAGGATGTTTACCGAAAACGGATATGATGTTATTACAGCTTTTTGCAAATTCACCGATAATATTAGCAATGATTGTAAAACCAACTTGGAAAGATTACAAAAAACAAATGATGCAAAAATAGTCGTACTTCAAGATGCCGATAATCTGCCAAATGTGGAAGATAGAATAATTATTGATTGCCTTTTCGGAACCGGCTTAACTCGTAAAGTAGAGGGTAAATATGCCGATATTATTAATTATATTAATGATTCTGGCAATAAAGTCTATTCTGTGGATATTCCTTCTGGTTTATTTGGTGAGGATAATTCGACAAATGATGGTGCAGTAATTAAGGCCGATGAAACATTTACGCTGGCATATCCGCCACTTGCATATTTCTTCGCCTCAACAAACAAGTATTTTGGATATTTAAACATTCTAGACATTGGACTGCTACAAGAAGCAGAGACCAAGATTACCACACCTTATATTAATATAGAGAGTGATGATGCAATGAAGCTTCGTCGTTATCGTAGTAGATTTGGTCACAAAGGAAATTATGGACATTCGCTTTTAATTGCTGGATCTTTTACAAAAGCTGGAGCGGCTGTGCTATCGGCGAAAGCATGTATGAGAGGCGGTACAGGTTTACTCACTGTTCATGTTCCTTCCAAACTGGTTGATGTTCTGCAAATTTCAGTTCCTGAGGCAATGATTTCGGTTGATCAGAATCAAACATGCTTTAGTGGAATTTCTGATTTTGAAAAATATTCTGCTGTAGGTATTGGTCCCGGTTTAGGAACTGATAAAAAAACCGTTGCCGCTTTTACCGAATTTGTAAAAAAGTGCAATAATCCATTAGTAATTGATGCCGACGCACTAAATATTTTGGCCATGCAGCCCGAGCTAATAAGTTTGTTGAAGCCAGGAACAATATTAACTCCGCATCCAAAAGAATTTGAGCGACTTTTTGGTAAGTTCGAATCAGAATTTCAATGTATTGAGTTTATGAGAGATTTCTCAAAACGAACTGGAATAATTGTTATTCGCAAAGATGGAATTACAGCAATTTCGACAGGAGAGGGGCAAGTGTTCTTTAATGATGCTGGAAATCCAGGAATGGCAACTGGTGGAAGTGGCGATGTCTTGACAGGATTGTTACTTGCTTTATTAGCACAAGGATATGAGTCTCAAGAAGCAGCAATTTTAGGTGTTTACATTCATGCAGCAGCAGGAGATTTAGCATTTAGAAAAAAAGATGCCGAAGGTTTAATTGCCTCAGATATTATTAAATATCTACCAAAAGCATTTAAACAACTTCGGCGGAAGTTTTGGGAGTAAGACTAAAAAACTTTAAAGGCCATCCATGTTCTTTCGTCGGCATCGTACAAAAATACTCTGTCGTTTGCAAAGGCAAATCTGAATACATCTGGTATTGGAGCTAATGCTGGTAATTTGGTTTCTCCAGTATTTTCACCTTTTAAGTTGAAGAAAACTAATTTGTCTTTTTCAACATTCAATAATACAAGCTCATATCCTTTTTTACCAGTATATGCTATGCTAGTATAATTGTAGTCGTATAGAGTAGAAGACGGAACTCCAATATTTACCGAGCTTAATTTTGATGGCTTTTTATAATTGTAAAAATCGAAAGTTCCAGCCTCAATGTTGAAAAATACTACCGATTTTTTCTCGGGGCAATATGTGCCACAAGAATTAAATTCTGGTTGAAACATACCCTTTTGTA
>JAQVGK010000061.1 GCA_028696755.1 Bacteroidales bacterium
CGAAAAGGTCGAAACTTGCGCAAGCAGGCGAGAGTAAAACGGTATACTCTTTTTTGCCAAGATAATAAGCACTTTTTACAGCATCCATCATACTTGTTGTGTCAACAATTTTTGGAACAATATCGCCAAACGCTTTATGAATTGCTGTATTGTCTTTTCCTAAACAAACAATCGCTTTTACTTTTTGAGCGACAAGTTCTTTTAGCATATTGTAATCGTTTCCTTTGTCAATTCCTCCTGCAATCCAGATTATGGGAGAATTTACCGATTCTAGAGCATACCAGGCCGAGTTAACATTTGTTGCTTTTGAGTCGTTAATGAATTTAATCCCATGAACGCTGATAACTGATTCTAGCCTATGCTCAACATTCCGGAAATCCATTAAGCTTTCGCGGATTACGTCTTTTCTGATGTTAAGTACTTGAGCAACAATACCTGCTGCCATAGAGTTGTAAACATTGTGTTTTCCTTTAATTGCTAGTTCTTCAATCTGCATAGTCATTTGCTGTTTGTGGTTGTACATATAGTTGATCTCTTTGTCTTCTTCGTTTAGAAAAGCACCGTTTTCGATGCTGTTTTTAATTTGTGTAAATTCGAATTGTTGTGCTAAAATGTCACGTTTAGAAATTTCTGACAAAATAGTTTCGTCATCAGAACAGAATATGAATGTGTCTTTATTTGTAGTGTTTTGAAGAATTCTGAATTTTGAATCTACATAATTTTGAAATTTATAATCGTATCTGTCGAGATGATCTGGTGTAATATTCATCAATACCGAAAGCTCCGATTTAAACTCATACATATTGTCAAGCTGGAAACTGCTTAATTCGATTACATAATAGTCGAAATTCTCAGTTGCCACCTGATAAGCAAAGCTTTGTCCCACATTTCCTGCTAAGCCCACATTAAGACCAGCTTTTTGAAGGATGTGGTACGTGAGCATTGTGGTGGTGGTTTTGCCGTTACTTCCGGTAATACAGATTTTTACTGCATCGGTGTAACGTGCAGCAAATTCAATTTCCGAAATAATTGGAATTCCCATCGATTTTATTGTCTGGATAATCGGAGCTTTATCTGGAATACCAGGACTTTTGATTATTTCGTCGGCATTAAAAATTAAATCTTCGGTATGTTTGTTTTCTTCAAACTCAACATTGTAGTCGCGAAGTATTTTTTTGTACTTTTCGCCAATCGGCCCTTTGTCCGACACAAACACCTCGAAGTTGTTTACAGCTGCCAGCACTGCTGCACCTGTTCCGCTTTCGCCCGACCCGAGTATTACAATTCTTTTTTCCACAATTATCTGAGTTTAAGGGTTATTATTGAAATTACTGCCAGCATAAGTGAGATAATCCAAAACCTTGCAACAATCTTAGGCTCGGGAAATCCCTTTTTCTGGTAATGATGATGTAATGGCGACATCAGGAATATCCTTTTCCCTTCGCCAAACTTTTTCTTAGTGTATTTAAAGTAGCTCACTTGTATCATTACCGATAAACTTTCGGCAAGGAAAACACCGCATAGAATTGGAATCAAGAGCTCTTTTTTAATGATAATTGCAAAAACAGCAATTATTCCACCGATGGTTAAGCTTCCGGTATCTCCCATGAAAATCTGAGCAGGGAATGAGTTATACCACAAAAATCCGATTGCAGCTCCAATAAAAGCTGCCATAAAAATTACAAGCTCGCCAGTGTTCGGAATGTACAAAATATGCAGGTATTCGGCTGCTATTCGGTTGCCCGAAACATAAGCCAAAATACCTAGTGTTACCCCGATGATGGCAGAAGTTCCCGTAGCCAAGCCATCCAATCCATCGGTTAGATTTGCCCCGTTTGAAACTCCTGTGACAATTAGAATTGTTGCTAGAATGAAAACAAACCAAGCAATTTTATCGGCGTGCTCGCCAAGAAACCAAACCAGCTTTGAATAATCAAATTCATTATTTTTAAAGAACGGAATAGTTGTTTTAGTTGACTTAACATCAACATATTCGACAAACTCGGTACAGTTAGGATTGTCAACAACTTCAACAATTTCTTGTGTTGTGTGCCCAGTTACAGGAGTACGAATCACAACATCATCAGAGAAGTATAAAATCCCGCCAACGATAAAACCAAGTACAATTTGACCTAAAATTTTAAATTTGCCTTTGAGGCCATCTTTATTTTTCCTTTTGATTTTAAGATAATCATCGAGAAATCCAATTGTTCCCAGCCATACCGTTGTGATAAGCATTAACAGAACATAAATGTTTTCGAGTTTTGCAAAAAGCAAAGTTGGAATTACTATTGCAAGAATGATAATTATTCCGCCCATAGTTGGAGTCCCTTTTTTCGCCATTTGCCCTGCTAAGTCAAGGTCGCGGATTTCTTCGCCAATCTGCTTACGTTGAAGTAATCGGATAATTTTTTTGCCAAAGAATATTCCAACGATAAGCGATGTTATCATTGCCATTGCGGCGCGGAAAGTGATGAACTCGAAAACTCCGGCACCTGGAACATTAAGTTCGTTTAGATAATGAAATAAGTAGTAAAGCATTATTCTGTTTCTTTAAATGTTTGGGTTAATACTTCTTTATCATCAAAATGGTGTTTAATACCGTTAATCTCTTGATATTTTTCGTGTCCTTTTCCTGCAACCAGAATCACATCTCCACTTTGAGCCATCATAAAAGCTGTTCTGATTGCTTCGGCACGGTTTGTAATTCGCAAAGATTTTCTTCTCTGTACCACGTTAATTCCTGCTTGCATATCATCCAAAATTGCTTCGGGATCTTCGGTACGTGGATTGTCGGAAGTTAGAATAACTTTGTCGCTGAGCTCGGCTGCAATTGCTGCCATCTCGGGACGCTTAGTTTTGTCGCGATCGCCTCCTGCTCCAACAACTGTAATTAAAGTTCCTGCTCCTTGTCGAATATCATTTATGGTAGAAAGTACATTTTGCAAAGCATCTGGCGTATGGGCATAATCAACAATTGCAGTAACTCCGTTTGGCGAATACAAAGTCTCGAATCTGCCCTCAACAGGTTTTAATACTGATAAGGTTTTTAGAACTTCGTCGCTGTCAAATCCTGCAAGACAGGCAGTTGCGTATATTGCTAGTAAATTGTAAGCATTAAATCTACCTATAAAATTTGTCCAAACTTCTTTATTGTCAATTTTTAGCAGCATACCATCAAAATGACTTTCGATAATTGTTGCTTTATAATCTGAAACCGATTTAAGAGAGTATGAATATCTTTTTGCAGCCGAATTTTGAATCATTACCTGACCATTTTTATCGTCGTTGTTGGTAATTGCAAAAGAATTTGCAGGTAGCGCATCAAAAAACATCTGCTTGGCTCTGATATATTCTTTAAAAGTTTTGTGAAAATCGAGATGATCGTGAGTGATATTTGTAAATATTCCACCAACAAAACTTAATCCAGCAATTCTGTTTTGCACAACCGAATGCGAACTGACTTCCATAAAACAATAGTCGCATCCGCAATCAACCATCTCTGCTAGAAAAGCATTAAGACTAAGTTGATCGGGAGTTGTATGTGTTGCCGGAATCACTTTATCTTCTATAACTACCTGAATTGTAGAGATAAGTCCAGCTTTGTAACCAAGCGCTCTAACAAGATTAAAAAGAGTGCTTGCAATTGTGGTTTTTCCGTTTGTGCCGGTAACACCAATAAGCTTAAGGTTCGATGAGGGGTTTTCGTAATATGCAGATGCAAGAATTCCAAGTGCCTTCGACGATGAGTTGGTTTTAATATAACTTACATTTGATTTTAATTCGGCTGGCATAGTTTCGCAAACAATTACCGAAGCGCCTTTTTCGATAACTTGATTAATATAGCTATGTCCGTCGGAAACTGTTCCGGGTATAGCAACGAACAAATCGCCCTCTTTCACTTTGCGCGAATCGAAGTGAATATTCGAAAAATCGCCAGAGTTATTTATCTGTATCTCCGTTGCGCCAATCAGTTTTATGTAATCCTTTATGTTCATTCTGACAGATATAATGTTACTAAATCACCTTTTCTAAATGCCGAGCCAGGTGCAGGAATTTGCTTGGTAATTCTTCCGCGACCCGAAACCTGAACCACTAGTCCTGCTTGTTCGAGTATCACTACTGCATCTTTTAATCCCATGTTTATTACATTTGGAATATGTGTTTTATCGCTATAGTTTACTGCATGATAAACTACCTTATGGTCTTTGATTTCGGGAGCTACCCATTCGGTTTGTCTTACATTGCTGGCATTTGTTGGGAATTGCATCCACTGGTAAACAATCTCTGTTTCTGCTTTATTTCCTTTTTTTGCGTAAGGAACTGTTTGCGAAACACTGAAATTGGAAGTAAATCTGTGATATTTTGGGTTTGTGGCATAAATTTTATCAGCAATTTCTTTAAAAACTGGTCCAGCAACAACATTTCCATAAAATCCGTTTTGTCTCGGTTTGTAAATTGAAACTATACAGGAATATTCTGGATCATCAGCTGGAAAATATCCAACAAACGAAGCGTGATATTCTATTCCTAGAGTATCGTTACCATACTGCATTTGTGCTGTTCCTGTTTTACCAGCAATTTTGTAGTTGCTGCTTTTAATATTTGTTGCAGTACCTTCTTCAACAACTCCTTCCATCATACGTTTAACAATTGCTATCGTTTTCTTAGAGCAGATTTGCGGGTCAATTATTTCGGTTTCAAACTCCTCTATCATTTTTCCGCGGTACGCAAGACCTTTTGCGAAAATTGGTTTCACCATCACTCCGTTATTTGCAATTGCATTGTAAAGAGTAAGAATTTGCAACGGCGTAATCTGAAGC
Organism: Bacteroidales bacterium; assembly: GCA_028696755.1. Next base: position 4,824 of record JAQVGK010000061.1, read on the forward strand.
TCATATCCGATAGACATTTGTGTTAAAGATAGGCCCGACCATTCCTTATCTGATGGTTTGTGAATAACAGGAATTGCTTCGCCACGAATTGATACTCCAAGTGGTTCGTTAAGGTGCAATTTTTCAAGACCTGCCACGTATTTTCCTGGTTGGTATTTGTAGTTTTCGTTTATTATTTTCGAAATACCAACATTTGATGATAGTTCAAATGCTCGTTGTAGGGTAATTGTACCATAGCCGCCATCATGCGAATCTTTCATTCTCTTACCATAATAATAGGTAATGCCATTCCCAGTTTTTACAGAATCGTCTGCGCTAACATATCCATCTTCGAGTGCAACAATAACTGATGCAAGTTTGAAAGTTGATCCTGGGTCGGCAGCATGACCAATAGCATAGTTGGTTTCTTCGTAATAATAGCCATCTGGATGCTTTTTTAGATTTGCAATAGCAAGCACTCTTCCTGTTTTAACTTCCATTAGAACAACAGTTCCATATTCGGCATTATGTTTAATTAACTGTTTTTCGAGAGCGGTTTCAGCAACATCCTGTAAGCCAATATCAATAGTAGTAACCAAATCATAACCATCCTGAGGCTCGATATAATTAGCATCTTCTACTGGCATCCATAGATTTCCTGGGATTCTTTCCTTAACGGTATGACCTTCAATTCCTCTTAGATCTGAATCAAAAGCGTCTTCGAGACCAACACCTTTTCGACCGTGAGCAGGTTCAGTGCCAATAGTGCGGCTTGCCAATATTCCAAAAGGTTTTTCGCGACGATAACTTTTCTGATATACAAATCCACCCTTAGTGCGACCAAGGCGTAGAAGAGGGAAAGTTTGCATCGTTTTAAATTCTGAATAGTTTAGATTAAAACTAAATCTATAGTATCTCAAACCATTGTCACGTGCCTCAATCAGCTCGTTTCTCCATTCGTCCTGTGTCTTTGCTGGTAGCAATTGCGATAAGCAAAGTGTAAGCGAATCGATGTTTTCATCAAAAACTTTCTGACTAATTGCATCACTATTTGGATCAATCCCAGCTTCGAAATATGCTACTGATGTTGCAAGCAGTTTGCCATCGCTGGAGTAAATGTCGCCACGGGTTGGTTCAATTGTGGAATAAACGCGTGTTGATTTTAAAGCTTCTTCTATCAGCGACTTGTCGTAAAAAAACTGAAAATATACAATTTTACCAATGACAAAAAGGCCAAACACCACCATAGCAATGTACAGTAGGTTATTTTTTACCAATATGTTTGTCCTTTCACTCATCTTCTGATATATACCAGGTTAATTTTTGTGGAGGCATTTTCGACTCTTTTAATGTAGAGCCTTTCTCCTCCAATGCTTTTAATACTTTGTCGCGTCGGCTGTTTATCATCAGTTCCGACTGAACCTCAATTTTTTCGGCTCTTAAATCTTCTATTTCTTTTTTTGCTTTTTCGGTATCCCTAAATATGCTTTCGGCATGATAGCGGTTTGCAATGTAAATGAGGCTGAGAATAAATATTACCAGAATAAAAGGAATCTGCTTTCGAACCAGATCACTGGCAACGATAGACCCATTAACCAAACCCCGGAAGGTAGATTTCAGGTTATTCGCTTTTTTGCTTTTCTGTTTCTTCATACTCGTTCTGCAATTCTCAGTTTTGCCGATTTTGCTCTCGGATTTTTGTTTATTTCATCATCATCAGGTATTATTACATGCCTGTTCACAGCTTTGAATGGAAGATTTGCCCTTCCGAAAATATCGGTTTCGGTTTTGCCTTCGGTATTACCAGTTTTTATCAAGTTTTTTACAGGCTTATCTTCTAATGAGTGATATGAAATCAACGAAATTCTTCCTCCAGTTTTAAGCATGCTTGCACATGAATCAAGAAATTCGTTTAAAGCACCAATCTCATCGTTTACACAAATACGCAATGCCTGAAATACCTGTGCCAGATACTTAAAGTCGCGATTTTGTGGTAAAGCTGGTGTAATAATTCTGATAAAATCTTCGATATCTTCGAAGCTGTTATTATTGCGATGATTTAAAATCAATGGCACTAGTTTGCCTGGATTTGTGATGTCGCAATAGTTTTTAAAAATGAAATAAAGTTTTTCTTCGTCAAAAGTATTGAGAATGTCTGCTGCTGTTGTTTTCTGCTCGGGATTCATTCGCATGTCGAGTGTCCCACCCAGACGAAACGAAAATCCGCGTTCGGCGACATCAAACTGATGTGAGGATACGCCAAAGTCGGCAAGAATACCATCAATTTTTTCGTATCCCAGATAATCAAGATAATTTTGCATGTGTCGAAAGTTACCATACACAAGTGTGAATCTGGGATCTTCAATTTTGTTTTTGTGTGCATCACTATCACGGTCAAAAGCAATTAAACGCCCTTTGCTTGAAAGAGACGCAAGTATTGCAGCCGAATGACCGCCACCTCCAAAGGTTGCGTCGGCATACACTCCGTCGGGCCTGATATTCAGTCCTTCGATGCTCTCTTTCAATAATACCGGATCGTGATACATTTTTTACTAGTCTTCGTTATAAAATCCAAAATCTCCACCGAGAATGTCTTCGGCTTGGTTTGCAAAATCGTCGCCCGGAACCTCTTTTGAATCATAAGCTTCTTTTGCCCAGATTTCTATCTTCCCTTCCTGACCAGCAAACACTAAATCCTTGTCAACTCCCACGTGGTCGAGTAACCTCTTCGGAATAAGTACTCTAAAGCTTCCATCGAACGGAACTTCTGCTGTGCCACGGTAATACTCGCGTAGAAACTCGGCATGCTTTCGGTTAAATGGATTAAGCTTTTTCTTCAAAATTGAAGTCTGGTACTGCCATTCCTTCATCGGATACATCACAAGGCATTTCTCGTAAATATCCTTCTTAACAACAAAAGCCTGACTTAATTCCTCCTCAGGAATCTGCCTTTTTAGTGCGGCCGGAAAGACCACACGCCCCTTGGCATCAAGCTTTGCAACATATTCTCCTACAAACATAAAAGCGCTTTTTGATTGTGAGGTAAAAATATATCTATTTTACTACACAACGAAACACAACACTACATATTTCTACACATTGTTAATAACTTTTAAGCATAAAAACTGTAAAGTGTTGATAATCAGCGATTTGTGTATTTGAAATAAAAGATATAGCTTTGCAGAAATTAACAATTGGAAATGACCGTAGCGGAAGTGTTTAAAATTGATGTTGATGCTGTTCTCGAAGAAAAGAATCCTAAGCTGGCCAAGAGAATGCCTCGTTTTATCAAGAGATATTTAAAGAGGATTGTGCATCAGGAGGAGATAAATGCCTTTATGGTTAAAACCCCACATTTGCAAGGCATGGACTTTGTGAAAGCGACCATCGATTATATGGGTTTAAAGGTTGAGGCAGAGGGATTTGAAAATGTTCCCAGCGAAGGGCGTTTTGTTTTTGCTGCAAACCATCCATTAGGTGGATTAGAAAGCATTGTTCTTATGCAAATTGTAAGTCAAAAATTTACAGATTTTAGATTTGTGGTAAACGATATTCTAATGTTTTTGCGCCCACTTTCTTCGTTGTTTGTTCCTGTAAACAAGCACGGTAGTCAATCGCGAAAAGCACTTGAGACAATTAACGAAATGTATGCCTCAGATTTTCAGCTTTTATATTTTCCAGCTGGATTAGTTTCTCGCAAAATTAATGGCGAAATTAAGGATCTAACATGGCAAAAAAGCTTTATTAGCAAAGCTGTTGAATATAAACGAGATGTAATTCCAGTTTATATTGCTGGTCGTAATTCCCTATTTTTCTACAATCTGGCTCGATTAAGGAAATTCTTTGGCATCAAGGCAAACATCGAAATGTTGTATCTTGTTGATGAGATGATGAAGCAAAAAGGCAATACTATTAAACTTATCTTTGGCAAACCTGTTTCATATACAAGTTTTGATAAGTCTAAAAATCCTGCTGAATGGGCTTCCTATTTGCGCGATTTGACTTATTCTTTAAAAAAATAGAACAAGACAGTAAGAATTTTGTAATTTTGCAAAAAAATAAGATCAGATGACGGTGATGAATCCGGTTATTCCGCCGGTAAAAAAGGAACTGCTTTTAGCTGAACTTACACGAGATAAAATGTTGCGTAAATCGAACTACGGCAACACCGAGATTTATGTGTTCAGTCATAAAGATTCACCAAATCTAATGCGCGAATTGGGACGACTGCGCGAGGTTACATTTCGCATGGCAGGTGGCGGAACAGGCAAGGAAATCGACCTCGACGAGTATGATGTTGCCGAGGATCCATATCTTCAGTTAATTGTTTGGGATCCAGACGAGAATGAAATCATTGGAGGATACAGATTTATTCTGGGAGAATCGGTTCTCGATGATCCTGAAGGCAAGCTGGCAACTTCGCATTTGTTCGATTTTTCCGAAGAGTTTTTGAAAGATTACCTACCGTATACCATCGAGCTGGGACGTTCATTTGTACAACCAAACTATCAATACGGTCGCAATGCCCGCAAAGGAATGTTTGCTCTCGATAATCTCTGGGATGGGCTTGGTGCTTTGATTGTTGAATATCCCGAGATGAAATATTTCTTTGGTAAAGTTACAATGTATAAGCATTTTGACCTTAATGCTAGAAACTACATTTTGAGTTTCCTAAACCTATATTTTCCCGACAAAACCAAGCTTGTTGTTCCTAAAAATCCTGTCGATTTCCAATTCGAGAAAAACAGACTAATGTTTGTAGGAACAAATTACGATCAGGATTATCGGGTTTTAAATTCGAAAGTTAGAGATGCAAACGAAAAAATTCCACCACTTGTAAATGCCTACATGAACCTTTCGCCATCGATGATTACTTTCGGAACTGTCGAAAATGATGAGTTTGGTGGTGTTGAGGAGACCGGCATCCTGATAAATATTAAAGATATTTACACCTCTAAAAAAGATCGCCATATTAAAACCTACAAGCAACTTATTCGTATGGCTCAAATCTTTCCGCGCACCCCAAAAATTTTCAATCTTAAGAATTGGAAAATAAAGAAGAAGAAAAAGAAGGGGTAGAAAATTATATCGATTTTTAATTTCAATATATCTAGGTCAAATTCATCCTTCGACTTCATTTCGACACTTCGGTAAACTCAGTGCAGGCAAGCTCAATGCATCGCGCTCAGGAACCATGAATTTGACCTACAGTCAGCAATTTAAAACGCTCTATATTATTTCCATTTTCGAGGTAGTTTATTGTTCACGATAACCGTGCCTAGTTTAACCCGGAACAATCATCGCGAGTCCCCACCCAAGTTTTGTGGCATAATGCGGGGATGACAGGTCGGGCTACACAAACGCAAAGTGAACTTGTCGTTCGCTTGCTTCGGTGGTTCGACAGCTTCGAGTACCTCAGCTACCGCACCAACCTCAGCACAAGGCTAGCTCCAAGTTTTTTTTTTAACGCGAATTGACGAATTTTGCTGACGCCTATTTCCTAGTAAGGCGCCAGCAAAATTCGTGAATTCGCGTTCAAATTTGGCGGGCGTCAGCAAACATTTTTTTAGTTAGTCTAACTTTTAAGTACGTCTTATTTGTTTATTCTCAAATTTAACAAATGCCTATCAATCAGTTGGTTACGTAAATCTGTCATTGGTAGCGGAGCGATTCGATCTGCTAGACCCTGCACAACCTGTTCTTACACTTCGATAAACCAGAACAAGCATTGCAACGCAAGAAAGTAACCCATCCGCCTTGCGTTTTCTGTTTTTCTGTTTTCATCCCCAACAAAAAACCTCATATTTTCTTTTTTCTTTCTCCCTTTATACTTTTTTACTAACTTTACAGTTTTCTATCAAAAAGAGATTGATGAAATTATTTTTACTTATAACAGCTTTTCTTGGTGTTTCGTTGCTCAGTCTGGCACAAAATCTTGTTCCGAACGGGGGCTTCGAAAATGCCTGGACATGCCCATATACTTATAACACTCTGCCAATTTCAAAACCTTATCCAGGTTGGATAAATCCAAATAAAGGCACGCCGGATCATTTACATGCATGTAGTGTTGGTGATGCCTGCGTACCATTTAATTTTGCGGGTTTTATGTTTCCGTCGGAGGGTTCTGGTTATGCGGGTATTATTCTTCGCGAGACCTTCGACGATTCTATAAAAATTTACGATGGCGTTTCGCGAGAATATATTCAGGCCAAACTCGAAATGCCTTTAAAGAAAGATAAACTTTATTGCGTTAAATTATATTATGCAAATTCATCC